>RKRY01000071.1 GCA_007571135.1 Candidatus Nitrosopumilus sp.
TCGAGATAATAATAATATCCGCATTCAAGCGTCTGTTTGGGAACAGTGTGCGTGCACGAAAATGGGAAAACATAGTGCAGGAGATCAAACTCAAGATAGTCATATACAACAGGTATCAGGAGGTGCTTGCAATGCAGTGAGATGGAGCCGGAAAGGAATGAGGAATTCTGATCCGGGCTAGTTATGCAACAGACTACCGTATACCAAAGACAGACTGCTAACTAATACCCTTATATCTGGGTATCATGTGTAAATTCATATGGTCTCCTATCGTACAAGCGTACAGATTGTAGCAGACGTGCTTGTTGCGACCGAACAATCAGGGCAGGAAGGCATCAAAACCACGTCACTTTTGACAAAGGCCAATCTTTCGCATTCCAGACTATCAAAATTTTTAGAAAACCTGACCAGTGCAGGCCTAATCAATAAAATCGAGTTTGATGGAAAAAATACATTTGTCATCACCCCAAAAGGAAGACAGTATCTGGATTCTTATCTAAAATTCTCAAGTATCGCAGAGTCTTTTGGTTTAGAATTATAGAGGAGAGAGGCTATCTTCCAGATCTTCGCTTGGCATTTCGTTTTTGACGTTCAGCCCTATCTCTGTAAGAGCCGTAAACTACTATGAAACACATTCCACCGATGGAGGCATAAAACAGCAAGTATAGAGGAGCTTCTCTCAATTCACCAGTTGTTGGAGAAATAAATGAGATTGGGACCCCAACCATCATGAAGATCAGGATAACTGTAAGGTATTTGTCCATAAGTTGCACTATTTACAAAACCATATATCTTTTTGATTTCACAGTTGACTTTACAGTACCATGGCAAAGATGCTTGAAATTTTCGGGTTGATTCTAGTTGGAATCATGTCATTGAGTTTTGTAGGCGTTTTTCAACCAACCGTCGAACCAGGATTGTCACCGTTATTTTGGGGATGTGCAGGAGGAGCACTAATGATCATCATGTATAGAAAGATGAAGAGAAAGCAAGAAGAGAAAGCAGACCAGGGTTAACGTACAGGCTATTAAGAATTGACAAATCTCAATCAACCGACAGATCTATAAAGGACAATTCCGGCAAGTGTATGGGAAGCATGGTTGAAGAGACTGAACAATGGTGGGACGGTTTACCAAAAGAATTAGAAACCGATATTGAGGCTGCTGTTGATGCGGCTGTTGAGCAAAACTCTCGAGATTTTCCATAAAGCAAAATTATGATTAAAGCCTTGGACGGGATCTGAACCCGCGACCTAACGCTTACGAGGCGTTTGCTCTACCAGGCTGAGCCACCAAGGCATATTCGGGGATTCCATCAGAGTTAATAAAAAGCATTTCCGAGTGGGACTGATTGAAGAAGACGGTTTCCGGGATTAGAGGAATCTTTGGTAAGGATTTATGCTTAAAGGATGTGCTAGAATTTGCAAATAATTTTTCAGTACTAATTCGATCAAAAAAATGTGTTATTGGAAATGATACGCGTCCTTCAGGTAGCATGATCAAGGAAACGGCAAAAGCTGCGCTAATGAAAAACGGAATCGATGTCTTTGATTTGGGCGTGGTTCCTACACCGGTTGTGTTTAGGGAGGCAAGAAAATACGGTTCCGGGTTGATTATTTCATCATCGCATAATCCAATTGAATGGAACGGAATGAAATTCATCATCGATGGAAGAGGAATCAATGAAATGGAACTGCCATACATAGTCGAGCATCAAAAAAATTCTTTATCGTCAATTGGAAATGAGTGTGAGATCTCATCGTCATACATCGAGGATGCAGAAAAAATCCTTGGCAAGGTTGACAGCCAACTAAAAGTAGCCATAGATATCGGAGGAGGTGCAACAAACAAGGTCGCTCCGACTTTGCTAGGAAAGATTGGATGCAAAGTAACTGCAATTAATGAGGAGTTGGAAGGTAGTTCAAGGGGGCCCGATCCAACTGTAGATAGATTGGTTGATCTGTGTGAAGTTTCAAAGAAAAACAGGCTAGGGTTTGCTTTTGATTTAGACGGAGATCGCTTAGTTGTCGTTAAGGACGGTAAAAAGCAGAGTCCAGATGTGACACTGGGACTAGGCATTGCAAAATCTCTTGAACTAGGCTGCAAAAATTTCGTTCTTAGTACGGACACTAGCATTGCCGTAGAAAAACTCATCAGGGAGAGTGGAGGCAACGTTCAAAGATCCAAAGTTGGAGAGGCAAATGTCATTGATGCAATGTTAAGAACGGACGCACAGGCAGGAGGTGAGGGGGGCAGCGCCGGTTTTATTTTGCCCGAATTCAACTATTGCAGAGAAGGAATTCTTGCCAGTGGATTGATTGCATCAATGGTAGATAGTTCAAACTTTAATGAGATTGTCAGTTACATGGAAAGCTATTCACAGATCAGAGTCAAAACAAGCGTCAATCCGATATTGCATGACAGGGTGATTGAAAATTTGCAATCAAAATTTGAAAAGGAATATTCCGAAACAAGCAGATTGGACGGATTAAAAGGGATTATTGACGAAGATAGCTGGATTCTAATCAGAAAATCAAACACAGAAGATGTCATCAGGGTGTCAGGGGAATCAAAAAGTTTGGATAGGTGTAAAAAGATTGTTGAGTATGGAGTAAGATTGGTAAATGAGAGTTACAAAGAAGTTAGATGAGTCTACAATAATCAACATCTTTCAAAAAAAATTTGGAGACAAGAATTTCATTTCAGAAGATGCTGAAGTGATTCAGTTTGGCCAAGAGAAGGTCTTCGTAAAAACCGACACTTTGGTTCAGAGTTCTGACATCCCTCATAAGATGAAACTAAAAGATGCGGCAAGAAAAAGCGTTGCTGCATGCGTTAGTGATTTTGCATCCAAAGGAGTCAGACCCGAGTATGGCATAATCTCAGTGAATTTGCCCAAGGCCATTACCATAAAGACGGTAAATGAGATTGCCGAAGGGTTCAAAAAGGCATCTCAGGAATTTGGATTCCCCATTGTCGGGGGGGATACGAATCAGGGAAAAGAGGTGGTCTTTAACGTATGTGTTTTTGGTAAATCCAAAAAAATGATCACAAGAAGGGGTTCAAAGAAAGGCGATTTAATCTTTGCAACAGGGCCATTTGGCTACACGGCCATCGGCCTAAAGAGCCTTCTAAATAACGCCAGAAGGCAAGACAAGATCATCTTAAAATCAATCAGTTATTTTCTTAAACCTAAACCAAAATTAGATTTTGCGCTAAAATCCAGAAAATATTTTTCGTCAGCAATGGATTCTAGTGATGGTCTCTCTACAACTCTAAATACAATGGCAGGGCAGAGCAAGAAAAAATTTAACATTACAAACTTTCCAGTGGGAAGTGATATTCAGAGGTATGTTAAGACCAAGAATCAATTGATTGATCTAGTTTTTCACGGAGGTGAAGAATACGAATTTGTTTTCACTATTAATCCAAAACACAAAAAAAATATTTTAGAAATAGCAGAATCTCTTAAAACTCCAATCATTGAGATAGGTCACGTATCATCAGGAGAGGGCGTTCAACTAGAACTGGATAATAAAAAAATTATTTTAAGAGATCTTGGGTGGAGTCATTTTTTCTAACTATCTGTCCAAAGAAAGATCGCCTTTAGTATTATTTGCAATGTTGAGGGTTTGCCAGAAGAACTGCCGTGTATTTTGTCAAGGAGAATCAGCAATTTTAGCTCAAGTGACCAGTTTCAAGCAAGAAAAAAATCAATGTTTTTTAAACCCCTTAGTAAGTCAGTAGTCAATGTCTGAAACCGAAGCCAAAGTTGAAGAAGCACTGGTCGAAGAGACCAAGGTGCCGGTCGAAGAGACCAAGGTGCCGGTCGAAGAGACCAAGGTGCCGGTCGAAGAGACCAAGGTGCCGGTCGAAGAGACCAATGTTGGCGGAGTCGGTTCAAGAGTTCCGGGTCCGGGTGCGCAAGCTGCAATCAGAGCTTTAGCAAGAGGCGGATTCAAGATTGGAAGAATTGACGACGTTACACCCATTCCTCATGACACCACTAGAAAGAAGGGTGGAAAGAGAGGAAGAAGAGTCTAGTCAGGAACTATAGAGACTTTTACTTGACAGCCCTTGGAATTAAAATAATCTGCCATAAATTTTGCAAATTTATCAGTTGGATTGCCCCATCGGTATTTGTTGATCATGTCAGAAAATTTTTGTTCTATTCCTGCCTGCAGATCAGGCTTTAATGCCATTTTAAAAAATGTCCAACCAAACTTTTCAGCAGGATCGCTTAGGACATATCCATTATACGCGTTCAAAAGACTCCCCATATGAGACATGGCCATCTTGATTTTTAAGCGGTCATCAGAGTAGTTTTTGGTTCCAATTTCAATTATCATCATTATCACTTGAAGATGGATTGCTTAGCTTATCAGTCAACGAAACAAATTTTCCATCTTGTTCAACGTTGATTTTGGTTTCCATTCTAACATATAGTCCAACAGAACGGAACAGGGCCAACAGTTGGCCGCCGTCTATCTCTTCATTTATCTCTCCGTTTTTAACAAGTTCAAACAACTTTGCGACAATTATTTTTGTCTCGTTGGGAAATTGTGACTCGGCATTTTCCAAAACTTCCAGTCCTCTGAATCCAAGTTTTGTAACGAGGTACCCCCTAGGGTTTTCAACTGGTTTCCCCGCATCAGATTTCCTTCGGTCTACTTCTTGCTTGGAAGAAATATTTTTTTGCATTTCAGCAAGACGTTTGGCCTTTAATCTTTCTAGTTCGGAATCGTCTTCACTCAGCCTTTGATCACACCTATAGGTACCAATTTTGCAACTTTTGTGGCAATTCCCAGATTATGGGATACGTTTACTACAGCGTCAACATCTTTGTATGCCTGAGGGGTTTCTTCTACAACTCCGTCTCTGGTCAATGCCTTGATAAGGATCCCCTTATCATTTAGTGATTTTTTAACATCATTTTCGGTGTAATTTCTTCTTGCCTTTGATCTAGACATGGTTCTGCCTGCCCCATGAGCAGTAGAGCCAAAACTCAAATTCATGGAATTATGCTGGCCAAGAAGAATCCAGCTTGCTGTGCCCATGGAGCCTGGAATCAGGACCGGTTGTCCAAGATCACGATACTTTGATGAGACTTCATCTCTGTTTGAAGGAAATGCCCTAGTTGCGCCTTTTCTATGGACGATAACATCCCGGTCCTTTCCATCGACTTTGTGTTTTTCCACTTTAGCAATGTTGTGGGCTACATCATAGACTAATTTCATGTCAAGATCAGATTCAGTCTGACTAAAAACCCGTTCAAACGATCTTCTAGTCCAATGGGTAATCATTTGTCTATTGCTCCAGGCGAAATTCAAAGCTGCAAACATTGCTTTTCTATACGATTCACCCTCTTCAGAAGTATTGGGAACACATGCAAGCTCCCTATCAGGTAGATTGATGCCGTATTTTTCCATGGATTGTTCGGAAACTCGCAGATAATCGCTGCATACCTGATGGCCAAATCCTCTAGAACCGCAATGAATTAAAATTGTAATAGTTCCTTTTTTGATTCCCATTCTATTTGCAGCTTCTTCATCGTGAATTTCTGCAACTTTTTGTACTTCTAAGAAATGGTTTCCAGAGCCCAGACTGCCAAGTTGGGGCGCTCCCCTCTTTCTGGCTTTATCAGAAACTTTGTTAGGATCTGCATTTTGAATTTGTCCATTTTCTTCACAGACATCAGAGTCATCAGAAGTTCCATAACCACGATCAATTGCCCAGTTGACGCCTTTTACAAGAACCTCATCTAACTCAGAATGTTTCAGTTTAACAGCACCTTTAGAGCCAACACCAGAGGGGACGGATCTAAAGAGATCAGTTACAAGATCCTTTAGTTTTGAACGAACTGCTTGTTCGTCCAAATTTGAACGAAGCAATCGAACTCCGCAATTAATGTCATAGCCAACACCTCCAGGACTAATCATTCCTTCTTTAGCATCCATGGCAGCCACCCCACCTACAGGAAAGCCATATCCTTCATGCCCATCCGGAAGAACCACGCTTTGGCCTAAAATTCCAGGAATGGATGAGACATTTCGCGCCTGTAAAATGGTTCTATCAGAGAGCATTTTTTGTAATAATTGATCATCAGCATAGATTCGTACAGGAACCCTCATTCCAAGATTAGAATCTGCATCAATTTGATATTGATTTTCATCGATTTTCTTTGGAGCTATGGAGGTCATGGCGTTGGTGAGGGATTTGTATAATTTAATTTAAACCATCAAAACAGTTAACCCAAAAATAGTCCAAGCAGCAAAGCAGAACAGATCAATAAGTTCGTGTTTTAGGAGAATGTGCAGACGCGGTAAGGGCCGAACCGACGTGCACAGAATCTGGAATTGGCAGAGACCAAACAATTCAAAAGACACACGTGCTCTGAGTTGGTCAGGACAGCGGTTTCCACTAGTATGTTGCACAACTTGCTTTTCAAAGCCATCTTTGGCCAAGATTATCCTAATTTAGGCAGGTTATGCAACATGCTAGCGGTTTCCACAACAGAGATAAACCAGCTGCGGCAGGCCTTTGAGGATGCGGCATGCCGGCAGTTCAGGGAACTGAGACGTGCAAGAATGGTTTCACAAAATCCATGTATGGCAAGAAGCAAAAGTTCATCAGGTCAAATGTCCAATCACAGGAACAAACCCTAGGAAAACACCTCACGAATTTATGATCTTTGTCATATCTACTTTTTGTGCAAGATATGAAGATACGTAGGGTACATGGTAAAATCATTTATCAGATACAAGATCCACTTAGAATCATGGTACAACGCAGGCCCGCCAAAAAAGAGATCGAAGAGCAAAAAGAACAGCAAAAAATACGGGCTAAAGCATCACTGGCTGCCAGAAGAAGTGGTAAACCAACAAAAAGAGAGGGCAAAGTAGACAAACAGAAAGCAAAAACTATGGAAACTAGATCTCAGAAAAAAATGGCAACAATAAAAAAAGCTAGGCGATAGTTTGAACTCTAAAAAAAATGAGGTGCTGGGTGCTGGCAAAACTACCACTAGATTTATTTTCGATGTTAAAACGTAAGAGATGTTGGCAATTTTACCCATTGATAATGGAAGATACGGAACAAAAGAGATGCTTTACGTATTTAGTGAGCAAAAAAAAGTAGATTATCAGCTGGAAATTGAGGGGGCAGCGGCAATATCCCAAAGTGAGATTGGGTTGATTCCAAAAACAGCGGGAGGAAAAATTTTCAAGGCTGCAAATTCAGGCAAGATAACTGCTAAAAGGATAAAGCAGCTAGAGACAAAAAGTGATCATGATACAGCCGCACTCGTAGAAGCACTAAGCGAAAAATGCACTAAAGACGCAAGGCCGTGGATTCATTATGGCTTGACAAGCAACGATCTTGTCGATACGAGTAATTCGATGCAGATGAGGGATTCTTTGGATATTATTGAACCAAAAGTTGCAAAAATGGCCTTGATTCTTGCAAAGAGGGCCGTCAGACACGGAGGGATTCCCGCAGTAGGAAGAACGCATGGGCAGCATGCAAGCATCATCTCATTTGGCTTGAAATTTGCAAACTGGGCAGCCGAGATGGCCAAACACGTAGAGCGAATCGAGGAGATGAAGAAACGGGTTCTGATCTGCAAGACGCTAGGTGTCGTCGGCACCGGTTCCTTAATGGGTGCAAAATCACTAAAAGTCCAAAAAAGAGTTGCAAGACAGCTAGGATTATTCCCGGCCGAAGTCACAACCCAGGTGGTTCCCAGAGAAAGATATGCCGAATACGTCTTTGAGTTATCACTGATTGGCGCGACATTAGAGAAGATGGCAGTCGAGATAAGAAATCTTCAGAGGACAGAGATAGGAGAGGTTGCAGAGCAATTTAAGAAAGGACAGATGGGAAGTAGTGCGGTTCCAGTAAAAAGAAATCCCATCAAAAGTGAGAGGGTCTCATCATTATCAAAGATGCTGCGCGGCCAGGTAGGGATTGCATTTGAAAACATTCCCCTGTGGCACGAAAGGGACCTTTCAAATTCTGCAAATGAGAGATTCGTCATTCCCACAGTAGCAATTTTAACCGATGAGATGCTAGAGACGATGATTAGAATCGTCTCAGACTTGCTAGTCAACGAAGAGCGGATTATTGACAACCTGCGCATTACAAAGGGGCAGATTTTTGCTGAATTCGTACTTGAAGCATTAATCAGGAGAGGCGTGCCCAGATTTGTAGCGTACAGGGATGTTCAGAGGGTTGCATTTGAGGCAAAAGACAGGAATGTGCAATACATTGATGCCATTAAAAATGACAGGGCGTTCTCATCCAGACTAACAGACAAGGAGATCGATTCTATTTTCACTCCGGAAAGGCACCTAGGGGCATCGCTGACCATAATCGATAACGTAAATAGAACAGTCCAAAAAACGGTCAAGGGATTCGTCTAGATTTCAACATGGCCTTGTGAATTCTAGAACCGTATTGCAATGCTTTTTTGCGTTTATTGTAGGAAATTTCCGGAACGCCGATGTCTTTTGCCAGACTCCGGACAATGTGTTTTCTAAAAAGATCCTCTGAACCGCGTATCTTTTCAGAGATGGGTATGGTTTTTGCAAAGTCGACAAAAGGCTGCGACAGCAAGGGTTGCTGGATGATCACATCAAACTCAGAGGCCATCAGATTTACTGCCCTCATCATCTCTACCTCATTATCCAATTTTGTGTTCATAACCTCATGAATTTTATCTTCCCCGTCAGGGAATGCTTCCCTATAGGCATTGTAGCCACAGAACAACTCATCAATCCCATTTGCCGTAATTACAGTATCCAGATTCAGTTCTGAGGCAAGTTTTGAGACATAATAAAATGCTATGCAGTTCTCATTCCACGATAAATTTTCAGTGTTGATTTTTTTGTTTACTGCTGATGCGACAAAAGAAAAAGATTCGGGTTCGATTTCCAAGACGCGATGCCTGTAATTTAATATGGAGTTGACCCTCTTAGCAAACAGAACATCGTGAGAATCGCAAAATCCTACCGTCAGCAGCGTAATCTCATAATCCATGTCAGAGCAGATTTTTGAAATTAATGTACTGTCAACCCCTCCAGAAAAAGCTATTCCAATCTCGTTCTTTAAGGCAGTTTCTGAAATGGCAGCTTGAATCTTCTCTAGTAGTTGAGTGGCGACTGCTCTCATTCCTTCAATCCCTCCACCCTCCTTGATCAGTCAAACATTTAATAATTAACCTAGTCCTCAAAGTTTTGTGCTTGCAAGACTGTCCGAAGAAGAGATTAAGAGTGCGCTAAAGGAACTGGCAGGATGGAAGCTGGTCGAAGGCAAGTTGCACAAGGACTTTCAATTTCAAGACTTTAACCAGACATTTGGATTTATGATCAGGGCCGCAATGAAGATAGAAAAAATGAATCACCACCCAGAATGGTTCAACGTTTATAATCGCCTAACCGTGGAACTGACTACCCATGATGCAGGCGGAATAACAAGCAACGACATCAGTCTGGCCAGAGTCTTAAATTCGCTTGAATAGTTTTTGCGAATCCTTGCAGACGTTACAGAATTTATATACAGAACGCACGCAGGTGACATCGCATGACTTTAAGCCCAACAATATCAAATTCAGACTTTAGGTATATCGATAAAAATGGAAACCTGATGAAGACCCGGACAGAGCTGACAGTAGCACAAATGCTCTCATTTTTAGAGGAGCAATACGAGTATGAGCACAAAATTACCCTAAAGAACGGAGACCAAACAACGATTGATTTTAAAACTGCAAAGGGAATGATCGAGGTAATCGACAATAACAAAGATATTGAAAAATATAAGCGCATCAAAGAAGAGTTTCCCCAAGAGAGGATTATGGCAATAGGGCATCCCAAATATTCGGCCCAAATAAGGGAACTGCAGGATGTTGTGTATTATGACAAGGCGCCGCAAACCGGCTCTATCTTCGTAGAAGATGCGTCATTTGCATTTGATTATGCGCACATCCTCCCACTGGTAGAAAAATGTTCAATCCTTCATGGGCACACATCCTTGGTCATGGTTGAGTTAGTCGGACAAATGAAGGACGGCCTGCTGCTAGATTTTGGC
>RKRY01000023.1 GCA_007571135.1 Candidatus Nitrosopumilus sp.
GGTTGCTTCAAATGCTTGTTTTCATATCGAATTATCAAGCAGACAAATCATCAGACAGTCCAGCTCCAATTTTTTGAAGAATCCCAATTTGGAGTCACTCTATCTTGTCGTATGACTCTATCGGATCAGTCGTAGTCTGGTTGTCCTTGCGCCACTCCAAGGTCTTTACAAAAAAATCTGCAAGCTCAATCGTAGTCAGTACGGGAATTCCAAGCTCGATTGCCTTTCGCCTGATTTGATACTCATCGTCAAGCATACCTACGTACTTTTCAATGGTTGACGTGCTTGGGATGTTTATGATAAAGTCAATCTTTCTCTCATAAAGCAGGTCAGCAATGTTTGGCTGGCGTCCAGGCTCTGAGATCTTGTGAATAATCTCTATGCCGCCAACCTTTTCCTCAAAGAATTCCGCAGTATGCTCGGTTGCCATTATCTTGAATCCGAGTTCCCTTAGCTTTGCAATCGATGACAGCAGTTTCTCCTTGTTCTCTGTCCCTCCGACTGTTACCACGGCAGTTCCAGTCCCAGGCAGCTTGTATCCGACTGAGGTCAGACCCTTTGAGAGTGCGTCATAGAAGCTGTTTCCAAAGCAGGCAGCCTCGCCGGTGGACTGCATCTCAACGCCCAGGGCAATGTCTGCTCCATCCAGCTGCATAAATGAGAACTGCGGTACCTTGATTCCGTAATTGGGTATCTTCTGCCACTTGTTTTCAGGGATCTTGGGCAGCGGTCTGTCCAGGATGGCCTTTGATGCAAGCGAAATCAGGTTCGTTTTGACCAGCTTTGAGACAAACGGCATTGAGCGTGATGCCCGGATGTTCAGCTCTATGACATAGACATGATCATCATTTACCAGGAACTGCAGGTTAAACGGCCCTTTGACATTGAAGGTCAGCGCGATTCGCTTTGTATAATCCGTAATTGTCTCAACGGTTTTGTTGCTCAGCCTCCACGGGGGAATGCACATCATTGCGTCGCCAGAGTGAACGCCTGCGCTGTCAATGTGTTCAACTATGGCCCCAATGATTACCTCCCTGCCGTTGCTGATCCCATCAACGTCAACTTCCAATGAGTTTAGCATGAACTTTGAGATTACGACAGGATGATCAGGCGACACGTCAGTTGCTTCTTTGACGTACGTCTTGAGCTCATCCGGGGACCAGACAACCTTCATTGCAGCACCTGACAGGACATAAGACGGTCTGACTATAACCGGGAATCTTACTTCCTGTGCAAATGACTTTGCCTCATTGATGCTCGAGAATGCCTGCCATCTTGGCTGGCCGATGTGCAGTTTGTCTAGTTCGGCACTGAACTTTGAGCGGTCTTCAGCCCTGTCAACATCCTTGGCCGATGTTCCCAGAATGCTAATGCCGCATTCGTCCAGTCCCGGGGTCAGGTTGTTTGCAGTCTGCCCCCCGACGCATGTTATGACGCCCTTGGGATTCTCAAAGTCGGCTATGTCAAGCAGCCTTTCCAGGGTAATCTCCTCAAAGTACAGCCTTGTACAGATGTCATAGTCAGTCGATACCGTCTCAGGATTGCAGTTTACGACTGAGACGTTCCGTTCCCCGTTTTCCTGTAGCCCCCAGACCATGTTTACGGTTCCCCAGTCAAACTCTACGCTGCTGCCAATCCTGTACGGGCCGGCGCCAACCACTACGATTCCCGGGTCGTCCTTTGGAACCTCAATGTCATTGGAGTATCCGCCATACGTAAGGTACAGATAGTTGGTTACTGCAGGCCACTCTGCAGCAAGTGTGTCAATCTGTTTTACTGCTGGAACCACGCCCAGATCCTTGCGCATTTTGCGCACCTCATCAGGAGTCCCCCCCTTTGCACGGGCAATCTGCGTGTCTGAGAATCCCAGTTTCTTGGCGTCCCGCATCATGGATTTGTCAATTTCGGATTCCCTGATTCTGGCCTCTGCATTTACAATGCCCTGTATCTTCTCAATGAACCAGGGATCGATTGCAGAAAGCTTGTAGATTCTTCCAACTGTGACTCCCATCTTCAGTGCGATTGCAACGTTGTATAGGATCTGATCATCGTGATGGGAAAGCCTGAATTCAATCTCTTCCTCAGTGTATTTTCTGCCGTTTGTACGGTTCAGGACCAGTCCGTCGTTTCCAATGTCAAGCATCCTGATTGCCTTTTGCAGGGACTCTTCAAATGTCCGTCCTACTGCCATGACTTCCCCGACTGACTTCATAGTGACACCAAGTTTTCTGTTGACCTGCTCAAACTTTGAAAAGTCCCATCTCGGATGCTTGCAGACTATATAGTCAAGCGATGGTTCAAAGCATGCAGTCGTGCTTTTTGTGATTCTGTTTACAAGCTCAGACAGATTGTAGCCCAGTCCAATCTTGGCTGACATGTATGCAAGCGGATAGCCGGTTGCCTTGCTTGCTAGTGCAGAAGAACGGGACAGGCGCGGATTGATCTCAATTGCAACATACCTGTCAGAATCCGAATCCAGTGCGTACTGGATGTTGCATTCGCCAACAATTCCCACATGCTTTGTTGCGCGCAGTGCTGCCGAACGCAGCATGTGATACTCATGGTTGTTTATTGTCTGGGACGGTGCGACTACAATGTTGTCACCTGTGTGAACCTTCATTGAGAGAACGTTTTCCATGTTGCAGACAATTACGCTGTTGCCGTCATAGTCCTGCATTACCTCGTACTCGATCTGCTTCCAATGGCCAATGTATTCCTCAATTAGGACCTGTCCTACAAGACTTGCATTAAGGCCGCGCTCGACAATCTCATGCAGTTCGATCTCATTGTGAGCAATTCCACCTCCACGGCCGCCCAGAGTGTAGGCCACTCTGATAATGACAGGATAGCCTAGTTCCTGTGCCGCCTTCTTTGCATCATCAAAATCAGTCACAGTCTTGCTCCTGAGAACTGGAACTCCCGCCTCAGTCATCTGATCCTTGAAGAGCTGCCTGTCCTCGGTATTCTTGATGCCCTGGACTTGGGTTCCAAGTACTTTGATGCCGTATTTCTGCAAGATTCCGGCCTCCTCCAGCTTTACACCGCAGTTCAAGGCAGTCTGGCCGCCATAGGCCAGCATGATTCCATCAGGCCTTTCCTTTTCTACGACAGACTCGACATACCGTGGATTGACGGGCAGGAGATAGACATGGTCTGCAAACCTTGTGTCAGTCTGAATTGTTGCAATGTTCGGGTTGATCAGGACGCTTTTAAGCCCGTCCTCATGAATTGCCTTAAGGCACTGGCTTCCCGAATAGTCAAACTCTCCGGCCTCGCCAATCTTAATGGCTCCACTGCCCAGGACAAGAATTTTGTTTAGTGACTCGTTCTTTGGCATCTTATTTCTCCATCAGTTGTTTTAGTTCCTCAAAGACATACTTGCAGTCATAAGGGCCCGGTGCAGCTTCAGGGTGGAACTGCACTGCGATGCACCTTTTTGTCTTGTGTTTTATTCCTTCGACTGTCTTGTCATCTGTGTTTGTAAACCATAAGTTAAAATCAGATTTTTCAAGAGATTCTAGATTTATTCCATAGCCATGGTTCTGGCTTGTGACATAGACCTGGTTTGTCTCCAGGTTGACACAGGGCTTGTTTTGACCCCTGTGCCCATACTTTAGTTTGTAAGTACCAGTGTTTCCTGCAATTCCAATGATTTGTGCGCCAAGACATATTCCAAGAGTCGGAACATTGTTTTCAATCAGTTTTTTTGCAGTCTTAATTGTCGCATGACAGTTTTGCGGGTCTCCAGGCCCACTGCTCAGAACGATTCCCTTTGGATTGTATGACATTATCCTCTCATAAGGGGCATCCCATGGGACAACGACTGCCTTGTAGCCAAGTTCCATGACATTTCTGATTATGGCAAACTTTGCACCTGTATCTATTACAACTACAGTCTGCTCCTGGTTTCCGTAGATTTTATCCTCCTTGGTTGAAACCGAATCCATGAACTGCTCAGAAGTGTAGTTTGTAGCCTCAGAGAGCTGTTTTTTTGCTGTCCCGATGTCAATCTCAGTATCTGAGACTACAATGGCTGCCATCATGACACCGCGAGTTCGGAGCTTCTTTGTCAATGCCCGGGTATCAATTTCGGCAATTCCCGGAATCTTTTCGTTGTACATCCATTCATCCAGAGTCATGGACAAGTTCCAGTGACTTGCAGTGTGTGACAGTTCATGGACAACAAGGCCCCTTGCCTGAATCTTGTCTGCCTCAAAGTATCTTGGAATCCCGGCATCGTCTGTAATTTTTGGATCTGGAACTCCGTAATTTCCGACAAGGGGATAGGTCAGTGTAAGAATTTGGCCTTTGTAAGAGGGGTCAGTAAGTGCCTCTGGATATCCCACCATTCCAGTATTAAATACGATTTCGCCAAAAACAGTCGTTGAATATCCAAATCCTTCACCGTCAAGAACAGTGCCGTCATCAAAAACGAGCTTTCCAAACTTTTTTGCGTGGATTGATTTCTTTGTGGATATTGTGACCCTCAGCAATTCCATAATTCTTTGAATTTAAGTTTTTGGAGAAATGGGAAATTTGATTTCTGATCGCTGAATTCCTTCCAACTGCATTCTTTCAACTGCATGATTGCTATTTTACAAGCATGACCAGCATCTTGCAAAGAACGGCTTTCTTCCATGGAATCTCACCTAGCAGAACTCTTGTTTGATCTTAATTGCTTTGTTGCAATCTCAGGGATTCCTTGTTCACCCTCGGTTTTTGTATTCAGGTTATGACGATAGATTGCAAGATCCTTGATGAATCCGGTTCTGATGTAGATTGTGTAAAGCCACCAGCCATCCCAAACAGAGATTCGGAACCTAACAGGTATCCGCCTTGGAAGTGAATCTGTTTTTCAAAATCTCCAAAAATTTTCTTTAGCAACCCAATGTCTCCTTCAAAGTCCTTGGGCTGGACTTCAAAGGTTGACACTAGGTCATGCGGTATTTCTCAGATGATTCAACTTAAGGAAGAAGAAATTCAGGCACGAATTCAACTAGAGTGCTTGGAACTCTTCGCTCCATTTGTGATATGCTCGAATCATTTCGCGTGAAACACTTGGTTTTCTTCTTGCCATGATCTGTTTGAAATCAGCAGTAGTCAGCTCTCTTGGTTGTACAGGCTCTTCACCCTCTACTGGTTCGTGATAATCCGGGGAGTTGAAGATTTCATGAACTGTTTTGATTTGTGCGGCTTGGCAAACATCCTTGATGTCGCTTGCACTGTAGCCGTCAAATAGCTTTGCCAGGCTGGCAGAGTTTACGCGGTAATCTTTTCTCAGTGGAGCGGTATACTGATTAAACAGATTCTCTCTTGCAGTTTGTGTCGGAAGGGATACATAGATCCTCTTTTGAAATCTTCGCAAAAATGGCCAGTCAAGGCTCCACGGTTTGTTGGTGGCACCAATCACATAGAGCATCAAGTCCTTGCCTTTACCGTTAACGCCATCCATTTCAGTCAGAAATTGGTTCTTTGTTCTAACTTCACCGCCAACCTCACTGTTTCTTGAACCCAATAAGGAATCGACTTCATCTACAAACAAGATTACCGGTTTGCCCTCTTTTTCAGCATAGGTTCGCGCCATGACAAATAATTTCGATACGTTCTTTTCTGCTTCACCTAGCCATTTGCTCATCATAGATGATGCATCCACGTTGATAAAATATCCGTCCATCTCATTTGCAGTGGCAGCCGCCAGCATGGTCTTTCCAGTGCCCGGTGGGCCATAGAGCAACATGCCTTTTGGCCATCCAAGTGGGAATAGGTCCGGCCGTTTAGTCGGATAGACAATGGATTCACGCAGTGCGGATTTTGCGTCGTCCAAACCAATTACCTGATCCCAGGTAATATCTGGCTTTTCTTTCATTACCAGTTCTTCAAAATCATTTGTTGCTTCTTGTCTTTGGACTGATTTTTTTTGTTCCTCCAAAGTGGCTTTTGGATCAACTGCCGGCTCTACTCCATGGGTTTGTTGTAATGCATTAATTCTATTATGATAAGAGTCGCACCTTTCCTTGTAAATTGGATTGAGTTTGCTGTTTGGGTATAGTTGCAATAGTTTGACAAGGGCGTCAATTGCATGTTGATAGTGAGTAATTGCCATTCCTCGTGCTCCTTGGGAATCGCATTTGATTGCCTCTGAAGCGCTTCTGCTAGCAGTATTTTCTAACTCCTGGGGGGCCAAACTCATCGATATTACCTACGTTGCATTATCTTGAGAATTTCGTTGGTATTCTACTGTGTTAATCTCCGTCACAATTTTAGTTAAAATGGATTGACTAGGAATGGCAGTTTGACACCCGGCAGCTGGTGGGTGTGGAAGCAAGAAGACACGGGTTTATGATCAGGTAAGGAGGCGCGCATGGTCTGTTTTAGAACTTGTTTGTTAAAGCCATTTTTGGCCAAGATTATCCGTCTAGGCCATGGCTATAAAAGGCCATACAGCTGGAAAATGATTTTGACAATGGACCGAGTCCTAGGTGCTTGCCTGTTAAAGTTTCCAATTCCCTCTGTTGAGCTGGAAAATGGTTTTGACAATGGACCGAGTCCTAGATTTTGTCTTCGATGTGAGGTAA
>RKRY01000051.1 GCA_007571135.1 Candidatus Nitrosopumilus sp.
TTTCAGCCTGTAAACTCCCGCAGTGCTACAACCCTGTTGCAGGCGTATACGTGCAGATACAGTAACGTGACGTTTTTCAGCCTGTAAACTCCCGCAGTGCTACAACCATGTTGCAGGTAGTCTTACATGGAATAAGAAACGGCACCCTGTGCTTTTTGGAGGGGGGGGAGGGGTGTTACAAGGTCTGGTAACGTCATGTGGCAGCAGTGGTTCTGCTCCGTGTGTATGGTGAACATCAGAAGAAAGAATGCAAAGAATCCCAAAGTATCAGAGAAGTACGTCGTGTTTGTCACCAATGTACCAATCCGAGACACCAGACAGTATGTTGCAAGGTGGGGGGGGGCGGTGGATGGGAAATAGAGACGGGCATAAACTAGTCGTGGTGACAAGACCCAAGAATAAGCCAACAGATCCCAGGACGTTCCTGAAAGTCATCAAGTCAACGCTCAACTCGCAGACGACCGCCAAGAATAAGCCAACAGATCCCAGGACGTTCCTGAGGCACCAGTACATGGAGCCGACTAACAAGTCACAAGACCCAAGAATAAGCCAACAGATCCCATGTGTGAGCATGTAAGATCCAATAGATAGATAACTTGATGCAGTGACAAGACCCAAGACTAGGTCCACAGATCCTAGTCCAGAACGCCCGCTTTTACCATGTGTTTATGGAATACAACGAGTGAACAATATTGCAAATGCTGTATTCGGGCATCTCTGGGAGGCAGAATGTGAATTGACACAGATTACCTTCACGCTAGGGATGGGGGCAGCATTGATGTCGGAGCCCAAACCATCCCCATGACACTGGCCTAGGTCTACTTTTCACTTAACTGTATCACAATCAAGGTTTATATGAAATATTCAGAGGATTTGGGTACATGCCCATAATTGAGACCATAGCAGATGTTGACAATACGTTCCTATCCAGAAGAGAGATTACGTGTAATTTTGCAGGATTGGCTGGAAGGCTCAAGAAATTAGAAGCAGTAGATATGATTACAAAAGAGTTCAAACTTGACGGTAAAGTAATCATACCGATGAGACTAAGGACGCATGTTGGAAAGACGGCTGTAACCGGGACTTTCTATGTTTATGATGATGAAGAATTGGTAAGAAAACATGTCAATCCGACTGTTCTCTCTAGACTTGAAAAGTCCAAAGCAAAGGTGGCCGAGGCGGCAACAACAGTAGAAGAGGGAGGAGATGCAGCCGTGGAGACTGAGAAGACGGAGACGGGATCAGAATAATGGCTGGCAAAAAAGGCTCCAGTCCAAGTGTGCATTCATATTTCAAAGTTGATGGAGACAAAGTTTCTCGAGTTAGAAAGATTTGTTCTAGATGCGGTAAAGGAGTATTCATGTCAGAGCACAAAGACAGGCACGCCTGTGGAAGATGTGGCTTAACAGAATTTAAACAATAAAAATTTAAAACTAGTATAATTTTTTCTTGCGTACTTTGGAGCTTTTTTCCTCTAGTTCGTTAATTTTCTTAATAAAATTTGGATCAATCCTTATTTTGGACAGAGATTCTGCACGTAATTTTACGGTGTTGCTATCTAATGCAATGTTGACTTTTGGAAGATTTTTGTCAGACCAAAATCTCATTGCCTTATCCTCTAGTTTGTGATCTCTAAAACCCGCAGGAAATCTTTTTGTGATATGATCTAGCAGCGTTCGGTCTTTGAAGACGGCCCTCGGTTCAAGCAGCCGTGTTTGATCACTGTGCACATTCTCAAACAGATTTCCAGAAATCTCATCAGAGAGTAGTTTCATCTTTGATATCTTTTGAATTAATTCCAAAAAGTGCAAAAATTCGTGGGCCAAGATTGCGTGAATTGTGCCCTTTAGGCCATATGCCACCAGGGGTGCGGAAATCTGAATCACTACTTGAAAACGCCCCTCAAACGTTACGGGAATTGTCCTTGCAAACAGGACTCCGAATTCATACGAGTCTGCATTAGAAGAAGACAATACAAGGGATGGCTCAACATATGCTACGGGGTATCGGATTCCGGATGCCTTTTCAATTCGATTTATTCCGTCCACAGTTATTGGAAACCTCTTAACAGTAAGATCGTAGACGTTCTGAGGAATGACGCCTCTTTGATATGCGTCTTTTAGGCGGACTAGAGGATCCAATGCTTCTTTCGATGGTATTGGATGTAAAAAGGTTGATTTGTTTAGGAACGCGGCTTTCCAGCTTTAGCTTTTTTAATCCGTCTAGTTTTGGCCCTTTGATCAGCATGCCTTAAGTGCTTGCCTTTTTTTCTTATTGGCATATGGTCTCAATACAATCCGCGGTAGTTAATTGTTGTCATCAATTTGGACATCTAGAAAGTCAAATTCATTGGCATTGCAGCGCATTTTGAGAACCGATGATACGCTTGGGACCACGCCATCGCCACTGACAAATCTCTTTATCGGCAATCCGCCTTCGGCGTTGACAGTCAGATTAAATTTTTGATCCGAGAGTATCTCATATGAGACGGAGCTGATCTTTTTTTCTGTACGTTTGCCAGATCTGTCACACACTGCAACCAGAGTTGACTGCAGTTGATTCATCCTTTCAAGTTGTGCAGATGTGATCTTTGAATCAGTAGAGATCTGAATTTCAATCTTTGAGGAGAATTTGATTGGTCGCAAAGGAAGATTGGTTGCAATCTTTAGATCCGTTATTGTTACAGGACCGTCTCCTTTCGATAAAGGACGAATCCTTTGTTTGAGGGGATTTTGAAGCCTTACAAAAAAAGGCCTTCCAGTACCTAGGACGAGGCTGGATTTGTCCTCGCCACCAATCCAAGTAAATTTAGCGGTGGTGCAGCCTATCTTTTTAAAGAGCAATTCGGAGATCGCACCCTCAACGCTTTCAAAGCCGGCGATGCCATGAAAATTACAGGTTCTGCAACCTTTGCCCAAACAATTGGAGCAGGGTTTTTGCTTTTGGGAAAAGTTGCGACTGTTTTTTACGTATCTTCCAGATAGAAGAATGGATTTTGAACGCAGTTGGCACGATTCGTCTTTGGTGTTGACAGTAAAAGTCACGTCAGGATCCAAGGGATCAAGGATTTTTTTCGTGTGTGCAGAGTATGATTTTGCCAGTTGTTTTGTAATGTCAGTTTTTACGCTACTAGTTCCCCTTAGTCTGCATGTAGAACGAATGGCATCATCGCGGTCAATCATCGATGGCTTCAGAATTGCACCCACACTGAAAGTTGAAAAAGAGAATTCCGATGAAGAGTCAATCATCATCTTAACGTAGCGATCTAGGCTGTCAAATAGATTTCTACAAACATGACATCTGAAGATCTTTTGTTTTCTGTTTAATTTTTTTTCCAGCAATCTGTTAGAAGGGGGACGGAACTTTTCTGCAAACAGTCGGTACAGACATCGCTCACACAGATCATGCTTTTTTAAAATCTGACCTGCGGCAGTGGCGGTAATTAGGGCATCTTCAGGCATGTTAGAAACTCAAATGCTAACCCAAACTCAGTCTTCTAAGGACTCCTTGCATCTGCCGTCCTTTTGAAGCCTTCATCATGTTCTTGGAATCCTTGTAATTTTTTAACAATTCTTTGACGTCGCCTTCCGGCCAGCCTGAACCCTTCGCAATTCGCTTTATTCTAGAGGAGTTCAGCAAGTCAGGATCCGCTTTTTCACCTTTAGTCATGCTCTGAATAATGTACCTCCATTTTGACAACCTGTCTTCCATTTGATCAACTTGATCATCTTTTATTGCTCCAGATAATCCGGGCAGGTTTTCTAGAACCCCTTTTAACGAACCAACTTTTGAGACCTCTTCTAATTGGTAAAAGAAATCATCCATGTTCATTTTTCCACTGGAGATTCGCTTCATTCGGATATCATCTCCTTCGTCCTCCAAGCGCTTTGCCAGATCAAGGATCGCCTGAATGTCGCCCATGCCAAGCAGCCTACCAACGAATCTAGTAGGAGAGAACCTTTCCAGATCGTCAACTCTTTCGCCGGTACCGATGTACATTATCTGTGCGCCAGTCGCCACGGATGCAGCTATGGCACCCCCACCTTTTGCAGAACTGTCAAGTTTCGTTATAATTATGCCGCCTACCGGAATTGTTTTGTGAAACGCGTCTGCCTGACTGAAGCATTGCTGACCAATAGTTCCATCAATTACCAATAACGCCAAATCAGGATCCGCAACTTTGTTGATTTGGTGCATTTCATCTAAAAGATCTTTTTCTTCTTTGTGTCTGCCGGCAGTATCAATCAGAATCACATCTAATGACTCACCATCAAAGTGCTTCAGTCCGTCTCTTACAATACTGGGGGAATCTTTACTGCCTTCCTCACCGTAAACCTCGACACCGGATTTTTCACACATTGTCCTTAGCTGAACTAGGGCACCTGGCCGGTATGTGTCAGCCCCAATGACTCCTACTTTGTACCCCTGACGAGTAAGAAACTTTGCAAGTTTGGAGGCGGCAGTAGTTTTCCCACTTCCTTGGATGCCCAACAAGATGATCTTATTTTGCCTGCCCGGCTTAAAATCAAATTCAGATTCGCTTCCAAGAAGTTTTGAGAGTTCGTCATGCAGGATTTTTACAATATGGTCCTTTCTTGACAAGCCGGGAGGGGGGGTCTCATTTAGTGCTCTTTCTTCAAGATTTTTAGTAGTTTCTAAGACTAGCCTGACATTGACATCAGATTGAAGCAGCGTCCTCTGAACATCTTTGGATAATTCCTTGACTAGTTCCTCATCTATGGCCGATGATCTGACAATTTTTTTGATTGCGGCGCCAAGGCTGTTTTTTAATTCGTCAAGCATCGTAGTTTAGTCCTGCCTCCACTATTTCAAACCTTCCTCTATACCCGTCCCACCTCTTTTCAAACTTTGAGATCTCAACGGGAAATGAAAACATGGGACAGTCTACTACAAATGTTTCTGCTTCACCTCCTTCAAAATTTAGATTAAACCCATACTTTTCAGACAGACCTTTTAAAATTCCGAGATCCGATCTTGTTATTTTTTTGCCCAGCCATGCATCGTCCAAGCCCTCAGATGTGACAGATGTCACGACAAATGAAAAATCATGGTCAAGCAAATCATTCATGTGTTCTTCTGCTTGGGTATTCCAAAGGGGAACAAAAACTTTTAATCCTAATTTTCGACAAATTGTTTCAAACCTTTCTTTTTGAAAGTTACTTTTAATTCCTCCATGGACAATTCCATCAATGTCAAATCTTTCTTTAGCAGAGCTTAGCAGGTCCTTTATTTGAAGTAATTCATGTTCAGTATCATCGGAGTTTGATTCGGCAATTAACTGAGGGATATTCATAGATTCAGCCTGAAACCTTGTCCAATGCGTGTTTGGGTGATGCAGCAAGTGACTGTTAGCAGAGTTTGGACGTATTGTTAGTAAAACAACTATGTCATGACCCTGTTTTTGCATTAAGTACATTGCAAACGTGCTATCTTTTCCACCGGAAAACAATGATGCAATCTTCATTTTCTAAAGAGAATTTATTTTACAAATTTTTTAAGGTTGTTTAACAGATAATCCTGCATAACCATGACGATTTGAATGATATTGCCAAAAGGGACTGAAAAACAAATTGTGCGGCAGAGATTACCAATAGGACGCCTCAACACTCATAATCGTCATCACAAAATCAGACGGCTTTTCCGGTAATCATCAGCATCCGTATGTCATAAACGCACATAAATTTTAGTTGTAGGGTCAGAAAGTATTTGCCGTAGACATAAATTCTTATTCCGCAAGAATGATATTCTGTTAAATCAGCAATGTTTTGCATATTTGACACCATTGAGGAGAATCAAAAACAGACAACAGGCAGACGATGTTCAAGATAATCCGACACATGTTGACATACTGGAATATCGCACACAGAATCATGGACCGACAAAGAAAGTATGAGTAGATAAAGTCAAATCACAGACGCCTTGATTCAGTAAGACACATTAAAGGATCCGTAGAGTGGAGGTGATCTCACATTAGAGGACAGCTACAAAAATCATACATAAAAGAACTTGTGATAGCCACCCGAGGTGTGCGTACCTGTCATCAATTCTGACGTATTGAGAGGATGACGCTGTAACAAGTTTACAATTCAAATTCTTGGCGACATTTCTCACATTTGCATCTCTCTTGTCCCGGAGGGCCCAAGAGGAACACCTTACCAATTGTTTTACACACAGGGCACATTCCCGTTGTTGTGTTTTTAGGACTGGTGCGTATAATTTTTTGGGTTTTTCTTCGTCCCATTGATAAAACTTGACATTTTGGCTTATTAAGGTTTAATGGAACCTAGAGTGGAAACTAGAAGGAAAAGTTTCATACAGATACGCAGGCAAGTAATAAAATTTCCATGCAAACAAAATTACCGTCTGATCGCGTTCCATTCGTTTGGAGTTTTGCTTGGCACTGCAAGCCAGTACCCGGTTAAGTCGCCCCGAGGTAATTGGTTAAGTTAGGTTTGATAACTTCAACTAATTATGCAAAATCTAGCAAGTTATTGAAAAATATAGAATAT
>RKRY01000112.1 GCA_007571135.1 Candidatus Nitrosopumilus sp.
ATTTGTATTCCATTATTTGATGGTGGATAATGGGAAAAATTCTTGGAATTATCGGTGGAGGCCAACTCGGCATGATGATAGCAGAAGCGGCCAAAGATATGTCTGAGGAAATAGAAAAAGTCATCGTTTTAGATCCTGCTGAAAACTGTCCTGCATCCCAGGTTGGTGCAGAGCAGATTGTTGCGGATTTCAAAGACAGGGAGGCAATTATCGAGTTATCCAAAAGATCAGACATCATTACCTATGAAATTGAGTCTGGAGACAGTGATGTCTTAAAATCCGTTGAAAAAAATGCAGAGATAAACCCATCTCCCGAGACGTTAAGGGTCATCCAAGACAAATTCTTACAAAAGACATTTCTCAAGGAAAACGATATCGCAGTGCCTGACTTTGTCCGAATTAATTCGGCAGAAGATGTCAGGAGGGGCATTGACGAGTACGGATTGCCAGTTTTGCTTAAAGCAAGAAGGGATGCCTATGACGGGAGAGGTAATTACAAAATAGATGTGTCTGATTGCATCCAAAAGGCATATGACTATTTCAAGGGCCAGAAACTCATGCTTGAGAGGTTCGTACCATTCAAACAAGAGGTATCTGTGATTGCATCAAGAAACACAAAGGGGCAAATTAAGACATACCCACTTGTGGAGAATATTCATGAGGAAAACATTCTAAGAGAGACAATTGCACCTGCACGGGTTTCAAGACGGATCATCGAGGATGCCGAAGAGATTGCAGAAAAGACCATGACAGTGCTAAAGGGGGCTGGAGTTTTCGGCATTGAGATGTTTGTTACCCGGGATGATCAAGTCGTAATTAATGAGATTGCGCCAAGAGTTCATAATTCAGGACATCATTCCTTGCAGTCTAGTGAGACATCCCAGTTTGAACAACATCTAAGAGCTATACTGGGTTTGGATCTTGGAAGTACAAGGCTAGTTCATAATACAGTAATGTACAATATTTTAGGCGAGAAAAGCTTTCAAGGAGAGTACAGGCCTCCCGAACTAAATGATGAGGATCTATATCTGAAGATGTATGGGAAAAAAATCTCAAAGCCGCTAAGAAAGCTAGGCCACTTTAATCTCGTCGGAAGCAGTGGAGAGACCGTCGATCAGTTGCTAGAACGCTTAGAGAAGATAAAGCCAAGAGCAGTTGTTCAATCTACCTGATTAAGTTTATTAATTGTGAAAATTTGGATCTCTCATGGCACTGTCAATAGCACTAATTCTTGCTGGAGTTGCAATTGGATTGCTTGTAATTTATGCTACAGATGTGGCAGTTGCCATGTCATCAGGTAGTGATTATGGATTTTTACCTCTGGATCACATGCAAAGGGGAATGGGCCTGGGTGGTCCGGCATTGATTCTGCCGATTATTGCATTTTTCATTTCTAGAAGAGAGCCATCAAGGGGCCTGGGTGCAATGATAGTCATCTCAGGCATATTGATTGCAGTAGGCGGCCTAGTCATTCTGGCGATGCCTGCATCCATAGAAGCATCGGCCAGGGATCCAGTCGCATCAACGGCAATGATGTTTGTTCCTGCCACAATTCAACTAGTGTTAGGCAGTATTAAAATAGCAAGATCTAGTACGTAAAGTGTGCATGCATGTGCAAAATGCAACAATGTTGTAAAGAAAGTCTACAATTGCGATCATACCAATTATGAGAAATACTGTGTCGACTGCTATACGGAATTGCACTATTACATGACAGAAGACAAACCAAATACCGCCTGATTGGAAAATTCCGATTTATGCAACATCATGATCCAAATGATGTTTGGATGCGATATGTTGGATGATGCCAGACGGAAAATACATCGGATCCAGGCATAAAAAGAATCCAGATATCGGGAAAAGGACACCATGCAGAGATTTGGGGAAAATCGGATAATCCGTATGAATTTTCTAGGTCGGTGGCCGCAGTTGCAGTGACGCGGCAGGAGCGGCAACAGAAGCAAGAATATAGAGCATGATAATGACAGTAATGGTACCAACAGAATCAAACGAATCAGAAGGAACACTAAATTTTGATATAGTTTAACTTTCATTACCATTTCATGAAAGCCATCATCTTGGCGGGAGGGAAAGGCAAAAGGCTAAGACCCGTAACAGACTATGTTCCCAAGTCATTAATCCCAATCAACAACATCCCAATCATCGAATGGCAGATAAAGTACCTCAAGCGATTTGGTATAAAAGAAGTCATAATTTGTACAGGTTACAAAGCTGAAATGATTGAAAATTATCTTGGCAAGAAAAATCTAGGGATCAAAATTAATTTTTCTATAGAAAAATCCCCCCTTGGAACCGGTGGCGCAATCAAAAAAGCATCAAAATTGATCAAAGAAAGGTCATTTTTTGTAATCAATGGGGACATAATTACCAACATAGATTTGAAAAAGCTTGAAAAAAGAAACAACTCGATTGCATCTATAGAAGTCAGGACAAAATTTGGGATTTTAGACGTCCATGAAGATAAGATTATGGATTTTAGGGAAAAAAAAGAGATTGGCAACGTGTGGATGAATGCCGGATTATACTATTTGAGCAAGGACATGATCAGGGATCTGCCGTCAAAAGGCGATGTTGAAAAGACGACTTTTCCAAAATATGCAAAAAAGGGACAGCTAAATACGGTGAGCTTTAATAGTGTAAAATGGTTTTCAATAGACTCATTCAAGGATGTGGAAGATGCCTCCTGCATCATTGATAAAATAATTAGATAAATGAAAAATTAGGCACCAGTTTGGTGCAGAGTCACCATCACATACGCGACTTCCTCGACAAAGGACTCGTCCTTACCGGCATGGGCATATCTTGTGGCATCTGTCCAGAAATTACTGTTCAATTCCTCTTCGGTGGCAAATGTTTCCAACAAAAGTCATTGAAATCAGAATCTCATAACATCCACCCTCAATCAAATTTTACCAATTGCTAAAACTGATACACTAAATATCGACTGCACGCAATAGATTCATGCGCATTTCATGCAGTCTGGGCTCACTTTTATCCATTGAGGAGGTGATAAGCTGCGCCCGGTCCATATCAGGCACGCATGCAGAGACAATTTGGGTGCCGGAGACATGGGGGATGGAAAATTTTGCCATGTTAAGTGCCATATCACAAAATACGGCAAATCAAAAGATAGGATCATCTATAGTTAACATCTATTCAAGAAGTCCCTCAGCCATAGCTATGGGGGCCGCAACAGTTGATACGCTCTCAAAGGGAAGGCTGGTTCTAGGACTGGGAACTAGCAGCCTTCCAATAGTCGAAACGTTTCATGGATACAAATTTGATAGGCCAAGGCAGAGAATGATTGAGTATGTCGAAATTATAAAAATGGCCTTGTCAGGAGAGAGGGTCGACTATGATGGCAGGATTTTCAATTTGAAAAATTTTAGACTGCTGATCAAGCCGCATAGAAGCAGCATACCGATTTATCTGGCCGCAGTTAACCAGAAGATGGTTGAACTGACGTGGGATATAGCTGATGGGGTGATATTTTATCTACAACCAAAAACAAAGCTAAAAGAGACAATTTCAAAGATGCAAAAAAAGAGAAAGATTGACATCGCCTGCCAATTAATTACATGCATTGCCGATGATTCTGAAAAAGCTGTTCAAAGGGCCAAAAAGACATTGTCATTTTACATTGCAGTGGGCAAGACATACAGAGAGTTTTTAGCCAAGAATGGTTTTAAAAATGAAACAAGGGACGTCCTTGAAGAATACACGCGTTCGGGATTGAGATCGGCTCATGAATCGGTGTCAGATTCGATGCTAAGATCATTATGCATTGCAGGAACGCCAGAAGAATCAAAGGGGCAATTGCAGGAATTCAGAGAAACCGGAATTGATCTGCCGATCATCCAATTTAATCCAGTAAATAACACAAGAGACTCGTTTGATTTGCTAAAGCAAACTTTGTTTGAAGAACCATGATCCGAGTTGGAATTGCCGCATATGGGATTGTTCCCTTTTCTAAAGAGGATAAAAAAATTGAAAATTTACTGATGGATTCTGTAGCGGAATTATTTGTAAAAAATCCAGAGATCGACAAAAGGGACATTGACGGAGTGATGGTCTCCACTAACAGTAATTCAAAATATCTCGGTCCAATTGTGGCAGAGATGTCTGGAATTCAACCCAAAGCCTCAGTCTCCATTGAAAACTTGTGCAGCTCAGGCACAAACGCGATTGTTTCAGCATACTCGTATATCGCATCAGGCTTGGCCGACATGGTACTTGTAACGGGTGCCGAAAGGTTTGATAGTCCTGGACGGGTGCTGGATTGGGATGACTCTAGAGGGGAATTCAAGCAGCCAGTTTTTTGGGCATCGTTATTTACAAAGTCATACAAGAACCAATTTTCAATATCTGAAGAAGATTTGGCAGTCGTTTCAGTCAAGAATCACAAACAGGCCAAAAACAACCCGAACGCTCTCTCAGGCAGGATATTTTCTGTAAAAGACGTCCTTAGTTCAAAGCAGGTTACTGAGGATCTAAGGTTGCTTGACTGTTCTCGCTTATGCACCGGTAGCGCATCGGTAATCTTGGCCTCTAAAGACGTAATGGAGAATTTTTCAACAGAGCCGATTTGGATTACTGGTATTGGCCAGAAAACAACTTCGGCAGGATTTACCAAAAACAATTCGTTTTACTCCATAAAATCAGCAAAGGATGCGTCAAATACCGCGCTTAAAATGGCGAAAAAGGACGTCACGGACATAGATGCCGTTGAACTGCATGATGCGTTTTCAGTATGCGAGCCCATGGCATTAGAATCAATGGGTTTTTCTAAAAATGGGAAATCGATAAAATTGATCAAGGAACTGCATCAAACAGACAATTTCAAAGTAAACCCACGCGGAGGCCTGATGGGGGCAGGGCATCCACTAGGTGCAACAGGAATTGCCCAAACAATTGAGATAGTTCAGCAGCTGCAGGAAAGATCCGGTGCAAGACAGATCGACGACGTTAAAGCAGGCTTGGTGCACAATATGTCAGCGGCAGCTACATCATCAACGGTTTTGGTGTTGGAAAAATGAGCTTTGAAGAGAGATTAGGGAGTGGAGAATTTTTAATTCCAAAATGTAGCCAGTGCGAGAGGATTGTTTGGCCGCCTTCTGAATATTGCAGTAGCTGTTTTGGCAAAGTGGGACTTGAGCGTCTGGATTTTGAGGCCAGAATTGTCGAATTTTCAAGAGAAAATGACAAGTATTTTTGCATAGTGGAGATAGAAAGATCGTTTAAGATTATTGCAAAAGCCGATAGGATCCTACTCGCCGGGGAGATCGTCTCCATATCAAAATGCGGAGTCAGGAATGGAAATTATTTTTTTGAGATCAACTGAATTTCGTAAAAATGTACGGTGTTTCAACCTTTTGATCAAACGTCCAGACTGCAGGCAGTAAAGACACGTTAAAGACGCTTAGGTTGTGCTTTTTAATTATGCCTTCCCATCCCCCGTTTTTCAGGTTATTGGATAGCCGTCGTTTGGTGTGCGTACCGGCAAGAACAACGCAAGCATTTTTTTCCAAATTGGGAATTTCTTTAATCTTTTTAATTATGCTTGTTGCAAGAAGATCTCCGCCCATTTGTGGCAGTGCCCCGATAAAGAATGCGGGTCGTGTCAATCCCAACTGGGCGTAGTCAAATTCTAGCGCATCAGAGCGTACGGGATTAAAGTTTTGGCCTGTTTGCTTGACAATGACATTTTGTAAATCGACAAGTATTTCATCAATTTCAATACTGTGAGCATTCATGCCAAGGGTTTTTCCTGCAAATGCAATTCTTCCATCGCCGGAACCAATATCAACCAAGTCATCGTAGCCGAAATCTTTTGCGATCTCGCTTACCAAATATGCCGATATCACCCATGTAGGATAAAACGGCTGACAACTAGAACCGTGTTTAGTGCTATTTAGCCAGTATTCACTGATGTCTCCCTCATAAACGATGCAGGGAGTACTGGCAATTTCTTCTTCGTATTGATTGTAGTATATTGGGTTTTTGGATGCAAATTCATGTAGTTTTTTCAAGTGTCCGGCGTCAATTTCAAAAGAGGTTGTAGGCAGCAGAGGCAGTATTTCTTGAATGTGTGCATTCCCCGAGTATTGTTTAACAAATTCTTGTTTTAGGACAGTTATTTTTTCAACAAGATCATTCAATGGTCTCAGTGAAAACAAGCAGGTGATAAACTCATTGGGAGTCCAATTTTAAATTCAGGCACTTTTTCTTGCTCATTTTTTAAGTTGTCATTCTTTTGGCTGGGATTTTTTTAAATCGGGATCTGAACCGGTGTAATCCCAAGATTAATTTGTGTTA
>RKRY01000057.1 GCA_007571135.1 Candidatus Nitrosopumilus sp.
TCACTATAAGCTCTCATGATCTTTAGCTTTTTCGGTGTAAATATTTTGTCCTTGTTGAGGAATTTTGTACTGTCCTAAGCGTGTTATGCAACAAACTCCCTGTGGGTAGATGGCATACCGCCTCTGGATGTTTCGTATGGATGCCGTCCTGTTGCCACAAAATTAAGCTTCCAGTCATGGCGGAATCACAAAATCTGGATGTTTCGTATGGATGCCGTCCTGTTGCCACAGCAGACCGCCGCAGATATCCAGTCTTCCCAGATGTTAGCCTCCAGGCCATGTATCAAAAGGTGGTTTTGCCGTAACTGTTAGGTCCAACGTAAACAATTTTCCTGATTCATGCCTAGGATCAAGTATTCATGATGTATGACCTAAACAATTACTTGTTGCTCTGTTACGAATGTGCTACACGTCAGGTCGTTTTTTGGGTACCTCTGAGAAGACTGATCCAAAATAAAACATTATATACTTGGTACCTTAATGTACGGTAAGGTACAAGTAAATTGCCAAAAGCGGGATTCAAATCAATCACTGTCTCGGAAACTGTCTATGACAACTTTCAGGAAGTTTATCAAAAGAGCAAAGACGACCTTGCAATGAAGGGAGTCAACAGTTTCTCAGGTTATGTTACCTACATGCTAGAAGAGATGATGCAAAAGGACAAGACCTTTGCAATACATGCTCCAAAGATTGAAAAGATTTCAGTAGATGATGACCGCGTTATACTAAAGGACAATATCAAAAACCGGATTGCTGAAGTTGCAGTTCAAAAGGGAGAGCTGTTCTGTCAGCTCTGCGATGAAAAGGACTGCATACATGTTGGATTTGTCTTCTCACTTCCGGACGTATACGAGGTCCTCGACTCAAGAGGAATCAGACATCCAAGATAAGTAGCGTGTGGAGGAGGTGGGATTTGAACCCACGAACTCCTGAGAGACAGGATCACCCATTATTTGATCTTAAGTCCTGCATGTCCAAAAGCACAGAGTGCTTACTTTGGCCAGGCTTGATTACTCCTCCAAAATGATAAAAATTTGCGTGAAATTTAACAGTTTAGAGTTGTGGCCAGAATAATGAAGAATTATAAGGATTTTCTACGGGGTAGATTCGTGCTTCGGTAGCTCAGCCTGGTAGAGCGTTACCTTGGTAAGGTAAAGGTCGCGGGTCCGGATCCCGCCCGAAGCTTTTTGATTTCCACGCCTTTTGCAATCACGTGCAGTACATAGAACTGTTGAAGATTTTGTTCTCTTTGGTTGATTGAAATCCCAAACTGGAACTTTCTCTCCCCCTCTGAATTTTTCTTTTATCATGTCCTAGCGCATTTGATACCGTGGCATATTTTTCAGCAAGTTGATGCCATTTTTTGCTTGGCAATGAAATCTTATGCCATCAATATTGCCTAGAGTTTTGTCTTCAGGAATCGTATGTTTTACTAGGCTGATCCTGTAGTTTCATGATTCTACTCCCAATCTGATGTTACTCCAGACATCACATCGACTGTAACAGCAATAGCCATCTTCATTTGTTCTAATTTCGCATGATATCTCTGGTTTTGTGTTGAAGTGGCAGCGCCAAGGCGTCTGGTCAGTTTCGTAACCGGTTAAGTCACATGAAAGAATTTGTAAAAAATGGAAGTTTATGGATTACTATATATTTTTCAATAACTTGATAAATCTTGTATAATTAGTTGAAATTGTTAAGACTGACTTGACCGATTACTCGGTTTCAGTTGGCCCGTTGTTTGTTCTTGTCGCATCGGCTCCATCAAGAGTCCGACTTTAGCACAACATATGCTGACAGTACATTTGTACGTCTCTAAGGTTTGTTGTAGCAAAAGTCACAGGCCTGGATATGATTCGAGGCTCTAGTTTCCAGCAACCACGGTTTTGCAAAGTTTGTATTTAAGCCCTTACTCAACTAGGAAAAAGTTAGTTTAAGATCAATTTTTTTTGTGTCACCAACTGTTAAAAAATTCCGCGATACTGGTTATTGAAACAAGTATGCTCCTCCCAGATTTCGGTAGTTCCAAAACCGTTTGTCAAGTGGGCAGGAGGCAAACGTCAGCTAATCCCGGTGCTAAACGAAAACCTGCCGAAATCGTTTGGAACCTATTATGAGCCGTTTTTGGGGGGAGGCGCGTTACTCTTTCATATCCTTGCAGAAAGAAAAGGCCAAAAAACTAGCATCTCGGATTTGAATCCGGATCTAGTTCTAGCATATGCGACTATCAGGGACAGGATTGATGATCTTCTCACATCACTAAAAAGCCATGAGAGCAACTATCGCAAGGATTCAAGATCGTACTATTATTTAGTAAGAGCAAGCAGCCCAAAAAGTGATATTGAAAGGACTTCCAGGCTGCTATTTTTGAATAGGACGTGTTTCAATGGACTATACCGCGTAAACAGTAAAGGAAAGTTCAACGTACCGCTTGGAAAGTACTCAAATCCAAATATCGTCAATGAGGGAAATCTTAGGGCAGTCAGCAGCATCCTGCAGTCAGGCAAGGTATCTATCAGATGCCGTGATTTTGAGGCCGCTGTCTTAAGAGATGCCAAACAGGGGGATCTTGTTTACTTTGACCCGCCCTATCACCCGGTCAGTGAGACTGCCAATTTTACCAGTTACACAAACCAAGATTTCACATACAAAGATCTTGGCAGGTTGGCAGAACTTTGTTCAAAGCTAGATTCCAAAGGATGCAAAGTTCTATTGTCAAATTCAGATTCTAAGCAGGTCTCAGACATGTTCTCAGACAAGCAATGGCAAGTAGATAGAATCCATGCGAACCGGTCAATTAACTCTGATTCAAAAAAGCGAACCGGTCATTTTGAATTATTGATAAAAAACTATTGAGGACAATCTCTAATCAAGTTTCTTAAAATTTGATCCTCTGCCTGCTTCAAAGCACCGTATAGAATACACATTGGGGGCGGATAACAAAATGAAAAGGAAAGGGTTTGGGCTTAGTCCCACTTTGACCATGCGGCCATCCATCTGTAAGTCCATGTATTCAATTTGCAACCTAGTGCTGCAAATGTACATGCCAAAACTGCACCTGCACCTGCGCCGAGAGCAACTGGACTGTTGTAGAACTTGCCTACTTGCGGTTCTATCGGTGTCATGTATGGTGGCAATGTTGGCCTTGGATACTTGAATGCCGTTTCAAGTGGGTCTGCTACTGTTATCAGGTTTACCATGTTAAACAACGGTAATGACATTCCTACCAGTACGCCGCCAAACAGTATCAAAGAGTGTTTGTTCTTCTTTGTTGCCCAGTAGACCAAGTCCAACAGCATTGCTGATGGCAACCAAACTGGAGTTACAATGAAGTCATATGGGTATCCTAATGCGAACCATGCGCCTTTGGCTACCCACGTGTATACTGTCATAATCAGAGCGTAGTACGTTGCTGTACCTGGAACACCTGTAAATGTTAGGTAATATGTTGCACCTACTACAAGCATCAACGTCTGCGATATTGAGAATACCGTGTACGAAGTCCAAGCCCAGTCAGTGTAGAAGATATAGTCTCCTGCATTAATCGTTAACAGCGTAGAGTTAACTGCGACTACTACTATGAACAAGTAGTGTGTACATCGTCTTAACCAGACCATTACCAATTTGAAGAAGTGGTCAGTATATAAAATTTTAGAGTGTGATGAAGATCGTTGTTTTTTAACAAAATGAAAATGAAAAATAAAGATCTGAAGGGGTTTCCTTCTAGTTGCCAACGAATAGCGCGATGAAGATTGTGCCTGCCGCAACTGCAGCAACGCTGCCTCCAACGATACCGTTGCTATTCTTGTTGGAACCTTCTTCCATGACTTTAACACAGAAGATATAACCTATTGCCTCGATGATTGTAAGCACGATGAATGCAAAGTGGCCGCTTGGAGTCGGATATGCCCAAGGATAGTAAAAGTACCCTGCTGCAGTACCGCCAAATGTTGCCAACCATGCTGCCCAGAATGAGATCGTAATCATGCCGGTCATGTTTTCAACACGTTTTCCAATCATTCGTTCTACGTCGGCGCTAGATGCTCCACCGCCACCGCCAGAACCGAATCCTTTAGGAAGAGTCATTATGGAATTATTCTGATTCAGAATCCTTTTAAGTCTTTCTTAAACTAGCCCATTTCATAGCTCTGCCCGTATTGGGGGCGATCTTGGCTAAAAATGGCTCTGAAAAACCAGTTGTGAAAAGACTAATTTTACGTGTAAATTGTAGTGTGTTGCACAACTTGTTTTTCAAAGCCATTTTTGGCCAAGATTATCCTAATCTAGGCAGGGTTATGCAACACACTAGTAAATTGTATGCTTGACACCCTGCTGGTCGGTTATAGCAACCTGTCTGTGGCAAATCCAGTAGAATCACCGCATAGATCAGATGGGATATCTCCTTTTTTTTTCACATGCTGGATATCGCGATACCATGAACCATGCCAACATCTGCAAGCTCGGCCTCTGTCCTTGGTGTGACTGACCTGGTGCTTCTGCGCAGATCACTCTTGAGGCGTGAGACTGCCTCTTCCCCGTACTTTCTTTTGGACTCGTAGTCTTGCGAATTCTTCCAGTATGTACTTGTCATGCATTGATGCGGATCTGTTGATCAAAATGTATGCCGGTTGCGGTCCTTATGATTATGAAATTAACGCTAGTTTTCTGGCAGGAATTCTGGGCAACCCAAAACGCCCGCTTTATTGATATAGTCGATTTTTGTAGTATCAGTATGGCAACAGCTTATGTTTTAATAAACTGCGAACTTGGTTCTGAAGAAGCAATTATTCAGCAACTAAAGGGCTTGGAAGGTGTCAAGGAGGTTCATGGAACCTTTGGTGCATACGATATTTTGGCCAAGATTGAATCTGATACTGTGGAAAAATTGAGGGAGACAATTACTTGGAAAATCCGAAAAATTGAAAAGATTCGCTCGACGCTTACCCTGATGGGCATTGAAGGACAGACATAAACCACCTTTTTTCTTATTATGCTCTTACACTTTATTTTTGTCATAAAAGATGAAGATCGCCAGAAACGGCAATCCGAGTTTGAGTATGTCAAAAAAATGGCTCAATTTTATAAACATTGGATCAAAGAAAAATTTGGAAGGGACTTTGAAATTCAGTGCGACGAGCTAGTTACCGAGCCGCGAGGCATCCTGCAAAGACTTGACACTCATATTCTGGTCCGTGATCACGAGCAGCGCGGAAAGGATGTCTACCATTTTTACCTGACTCATTTCAAACCATCGTGGACCGATTGCACCTGCGAGGGATATCATGCTGAAAATTTTGGAATGGTTTTTTGGCAACGTCCAAAGAAGACTGACGATACCCTGTTTCTAGCAGAAAAAAATTGCACAGCCGTTTCTCATGAACTGCTTCATGAGCTATTGCGTACTTCTGGAAGGAAGAGACATGTTCAGGAAGTGCACGATGTCTGGACCAAACACTTCTATGAACAATTGGAATTTGAGCAATACGGCGAGGATTTCAAAATTACTGACGGAGAACCCATGTTTCTGACTATGAATACTTTGCAGATGAATTTGGGAGGATGACCATTCTTCTCCTAACACTTTGTCACAGAGTAAATGTTGTTTTCAAAGTTTGCGGTTTTAAAGTCCAGTTTGTTTTCGGGATCATCTGATCTTCCTTTGCTCATCTCTTCGAGTTTTACTAGCGCATCCCCCCTAAAACCGACTGACGAGCCATAGATTGCATCAGTCAACATGGTTCCATGTTCTCCCTTTTTAATATCGTCTACCATCTCATAAAATCTGGCAGCCTCTTTCTTGTTGACTGGATTGCCTGTTGCCTTGTTGTATGCAACAGCAATGTACATTCCATTATTTTTTACCGCAACCGGGATCTTGTGGTTCTTTTCTGTCGCACCTGGAATTGTCTCATTAACCAAGACTTCGCACTTGTGATACATGCTAGATACGTATGCAAAGAATCTGTATTGGGCAAATTTTCCTGCGTCATCTTCCTCACATCCTACAAAGACCCTGTGAAGTAACTCTAGTGCTTCATCATTCATGCTTTGCAATCTGTCGTCAATCCTTCCTCTTTCAAGTAGTTCAGACTTGCATTCCTTTGCGACTAGTTCCAAAATAAAATCAGGCAGATTATAATTCTTTAATGCCGCAACAAACGCTCCAGCCTGAGACATTCCAAATTTTGGAAATCCCTTATTGACCATTCTTACACCTCATTATGGCAAACCTGTAACTCCACAATC
>RKRY01000096.1 GCA_007571135.1 Candidatus Nitrosopumilus sp.
CCATATACAACAGGTATCAGGAGGTGCTTGCAATGCAGTGAGATGGAGCCGGAAAGGAATGGGGATATTCTGATCCGGGCTAGTTATGCAACAGACTACTACCCAGTAACGGTCAAGTCACACAAAGGAACTTGTAAAAATTAGAGTTCATCGCCTGCATACTGTATATTTTTCAATAATTTGATAAATCTTGTATAATTAGTTGAAATTATCAAAACCGACTTAATTGATTACCCTACCCATGTCTCTCTTTCTTTCTCCACCTATTTTGGGTTACTTGCTCTTACCAAACATCGTCAACCTCATCAAGACCCTTGTATTCCTTCTCTTCATTTCTCTTCATTAATTTCAGCCTTGAAATGTCCCTGTCAAAGAACAGATCAATCGTCCAATCAAGAAGCACTCTAGTCTTCTTCTCCAATGTAGCCATCTTTGAGAGGTAGACATTTCTCCAAACCAGCCATGCCCAGAACCCCGATATGTTCATGCCCAAAAATGTTGCAATTCCAGTTCTCTTTCCAATGATTGCCATCTGGCCCTTGGAATAATATTCAAACTTCTCCTTTTGTGAATTCTTAATTAACGCAGCTAAATTACTTGCAACAGTCTTTGCCTGAGCTTCGGCTATTTGAGCAGTTGGCGCATGCGGTCTTTGGGTTTTAGGATCCGTAACCAACGCACAGTCTCCAATTGCAAAGACTCCTGGAAATTCTGGAACCTCAAGATACTCATCTACAACCATTTTTCCCTTGTCAGTCTTGAACATAGACCTTTTGATCGTGTTTACTGGAGTCACGCCTGCAGTCCATACCAACGTCTTGGTTATGATCGAACCGACCTTTGAATCATCCATGGAATCCTTTGACGTCTCGTCAAGCAATTTTGTAGTAACTTCATTCCCATCAAAACTCGTCACGGCAGTCTTTAGTCTGATATCAATTCCCCTTTGACTCATCTTGCCTTTTGCAAATTCAGCCAGTTTTTCATTAAATCCTGGCAAAATCGTTGGCAGTGCTTCTAAAACCACAACTTTGGGATCCCCTTCACGAATCGTTGGATAGTGCTTTCTTGCATCCAACAACAGATCCATCAGTTCTCCTGCAGTTTCAATTCCTGCAAAACCACCGCCTACAACTACAAAGTTAAGGAGACTCTTTCTCAAAATGGGATCCGTCTCATTTTCTGCCTGCTCCAGCATATCGATTACCCTGTTCCTTAACATGACTGCATCATTGAGGGTCTTCATAGTGTAGGCATTCTTTTCTACATCGGCCATTCCAAAGAAATTAGTCTCACTTCCCAACGCAACTACTAAGTGATCATAATGAATCGAGATACTGCGTTTGTCTCCCGCGCCCCAAAGGTTTACTAGCTTCCCGTACGGATCTATGTTTTTGATTCTTCCTTCGTAAAATTTTGTTTTCTGGCAAATTGTTCTAATTGGCAAAACAATGTGCCTGGTTTCAATCATGCCGGACGCGACTTGGGGCAACATTGGGGTAAACAGCAAGAAGTTATCCTCACTTACCATTATCAATTCAATCTTCGGATCATGCCCAAATCTTGTCTCTAACTGCTTGGCACATTCTACTCCTGCAAACCCACCTCCCAAAATAACGATCTTTTTCTTGTTTCGTATCAACGTGCTCTCAACAAAACAGGAGAATATATGCTATAAGAACAATCTTCAGAAAATCCCAGCGATCTTATGCTCTCATAATATCTGAATGTAAGACATCATATGCTCTAGATGCATCCTCTTCATTTAGAATAATTACAATATTTTCTTGGCCAAAAAACGCATTTACCAGTTCTATGCCGTTTGCATGAAGTGCTTCGGCAACATAAGATACCACATCTGACTGGTTCTGAGACGACGGAATTGAAATTCTAATCTTTGCCAATCCAGTACTAAATATATCATCCCGATTCGATACATTATTGAAAATCTGCCTAATGTCATCCATATCCTCAGCTAGGAACCTAAAGGAATCTGATACCCTAAAAAACTCATAATTGCTTGTAATCTTTGAGAACTTGTCCAAGATTGCCATTGGATCCATCCCATTAGAATCCTTTGTAGAAAATTTGATATCCATTATTCCATCAGTCAGTGCCAGTCTTGCATTCTTTAAAACCGATTCTTCCTTGATATCCTCTTTAATCTCAAAACTATCTGCGTAACGCTTGATTGCCACGACAACTGTGTTAAGATTAACCGGATTTCCCAAAATCTTTTCAATTTCAGGCTGAATCTTGACTGCCAAGGCAGTGTAGTTGATCAAGTCCATTTTCATGCAATCATAAATCGAACGATTTCGAGTAATTATCTCCCGAACAACTTCAGGGACTGACATACTTGAAACCCTCATCAAGATTATTATATCATGTCACTTATAATAGCATTATGTAAGAAATCAAATAAATTCTCGAAATCTTTATATTATGTAATCTATATTACATTAGATAGATGAATATGACAATGTTCTTTGATAGCGAACTCGACAGAATCTTCAAAAGAATGTCAAACTCTTTTTTCGATATAGATGGCATCTTTGAAGAGCTCAAAGGAAGGAACTCCGATTCTGGGCCTTATTATTACGGTTATACCATGACCGTGGGTCCTGATGGAAGACCAGTAGTAAAAGAGTACGGAAATGTCAAACCGGGCCTTGTGCCAAACTCTGATACAAGAGAGCCAATTGTAGATACAATTGTTGATGAAAAACAAAAGGTTGTAAAACTCATAGCTGAGATGCCAGGAGTTGAAAAGACCGATGTCAAAATTGTTGTTGACAACAAAGTTGTAGACATATCTGCCGAACGTGGAGAAAAGAAGTATCATGCAAAAGTTCCTCTAAAACACAAAGTTGATGAGAACTCTGCAAAAGCTTCTTACAAAAATGGAATTCTGCAACTTATCTTCAAGTTAGTTGAGGACAAACCTACCGGCAGAACGGTGGAGGTTGAATAAACCCTCCCCCCCAATTTTTTGGAGATAAATGATGAGCAAAATAGTTTTAAAAATTGAAGAAATTCCACAGCAACATGTTGGTAGGGGAAGGACAATCGTTGATCCCAAAATAGTCGAGGATCAAAAGTGGAGCACTGGACAAATCATAGAATTAACCTACAACAAAAAAACTCATGTAAAACTCTGGCCAGGTAGTCCAGAGACGTATGATTCTGGAATCATCAAGGTTGATGGAATTACAAGACAAAATATTGGAGCCGGCATAGGAGACAAGATCTCAGTAAAATCAGTTGAAGCAGTCGATGCAGAACAAATTATCTTGTCTCCAACAGAAAAAATTACTGCTTCAGGACTGCAAGAATACATGAGTTACAACTATCTTAACCACGTGTTTACCACGGGCGATTCTGTTTCATTGAGCACTCAGATGGGAGGAAGGACTCAGTTTATCGTAACTAGCACCAAACCGTCAAAACCCGTGATTGTCACCGAAAAGACAGCCTTCAAACTTGGAACAATGACTAAGGTAGTTGATGCATCTGTTCCACGGGTGACATATGACGAGTTGGGCGGTCTGAAAAACGAAGTTCAAAAGATTCGCGAGATGGTCGAATTACCAATGAGACATCCCGAACTCTTTGAGAAGATAGGTGTGGAGGCCCCAAAAGGTGTCTTACTTTATGGCCCTCCGGGCACGGGAAAAACTCTTCTTGCAAAAGCAGTAGCAGGAGAAACAAACGCCCATTTTATCTCACTTAGCGGTCCAGAGATTATGGGCAAGTACTATGGAGAAAGTGAAGAGAAGATCAGGGAAATCTTCACTCAAGCTGAAGAAAATTCCCCTAGCATAATCTTCATTGACGAGATTGACTCGATTGCCCCAAAACGAGACGAGGTCTCCGGCGAGGTTGAAAAGAGAATCGTCTCACAACTTTTGACACTGATGGATGGCATAAAATCTCGTGGCAAAGTAGTTGTTGTTGCCGCAACAAACAGGCCTGATTCAATTGATCCAGCACTTCGGAGACCTGGCAGATTCGACAGGGAGATCGAAATTGGAATCCCCGACGATAACGGAAGATCTGAAATTCTTTCAATTCATACGCGAGGAATGCCAATTGATGAAAAAGTGGGAACTCAAAGAAGCAGTTGAATGGCCTATCAAGCACAAAGAAGCATTTGATTATGCTGATGTAGAAACTCCAAAGGGAATCTTGTTGCATGGGCCCCCTGGAACAGGCAAGACATTGATTGCAAAGGCACTTGCAAAGATGACTGAATCAAACTTTATCAGCATAAAGGGTCCTGAGCTGCTTTCAAAATGGGTTGGCGAATCTGAAAAGGGAGTCAGAGAGATCTTCCGAAAAGCCAGACAGGCTGCACCATGCATCATATTCTTAGATGAGGTAGACGCACTTGTTCCAAGAAGAGGCACCGGCAGTTCTGATTCACACGTAACTGAAAGCGTTGTATCTCAAATTTTAACTGAGATTGACGGACTAGAAGAACTTCACAATGTGCTGATAATTGGCGCTACAAACAGACTGGACATCGTAGACGAAGCACTTTTGCGACCAGGAAGATTCGATAGGGTCATAGAGGTTCCAAATCCCGACCAAAAAGGAAGAAGACACATACTTGAAATTCACACCAAAAAGAAGCCTCTCTCAAGCGATGTCCGGATAGATAGGATTGCAGATCTGACATCCGGATTCAATGGTGCTGAAATTGGCGCGGTAGCCAACAGAGCTGCAGTATCTGCACTAAAGAGATACGTTAGTGGAAAGTCACAAAACATCAATGACATCAAGATTACACAGCAAGATCTAATTGATGCGGTAGACAAGGTAAAGCCGAGACAAAAGGAGATCCCGCTGCTCAATTCATAAAATTGTCTAAATACTAAGGAAGATGAAGCAAGACATGAAGCTCTATCTGAACTTTGAACCATGTCATGAATGTAACGCTATGATGACAGAACTGAGCAGTTCTAAAATGCTATTTGCTGACGCGAAAACAAGGGCAGACGAATCGGCAAAATTTCTCAGACATCTTACCTACAACCATAGCGAGGTGGTGCAAGCCGTAATGGATGATCTCCCAAAACAAAAAAGAGATCAGGAGCCTGATTTTTATCAGTGACTTACTATGAGGAATCAATAAGATTCTACCGCCTTATCGGGGTTTAGCCTAAAATCTTCTAACTGTATTGAACTTATCCTAAAACTCTCTAATACATCATCATTATGCATGCCATGCAAAAGAATCCAGTTGGTAATTACCATACACTCCTTCTCTTTTGTATATTCTGTCATACGCGTAGGAGATGAAAACCTGATGAAAGAAGAGCATGGAGACTAGAAAACCGGCTTTAAATGTCAGCCATGAACGCATTGGTGTCATGAATAGATCGATTTGGAGGATGTTTGATATATGCAAGGCCAAGACTGCCAAGATGCATGTGTGTCTATCGTAAACACCATATGTCATGATGAGGCTCTGCTTGCAGACCATACACTGCAAACATTCTCTCTACAATTCCAAGATTCTTTTCTTGCCCATATCCCATTCTGAGATCCGTCTAGTTGGAACATGAGATGGAATATGTCGTGGTCATGCATGTGTGCATGCAACGGCAAGGCCATCCAAAGAATTATACTAGTAGCTAACTAACTACTTAAGTACAAAATTGTTCTAAATTATAAAATGGATTACCAGATGAAAATTTCTTTGGTCGTTGCAGTGTTTCTAATTTCTATAGCTGGCTTTCCATTGACTTTTGCAATAGAGGCAGAACAAGAACCTGAACCACCAGCAATTCCCGGACCATCCCCAGAACCTGAACCAATAAAGATGCCTGATCCTCAACCAACCCCTGATCCTTTCCCGGGAGAGACCAAATCTGAAAAAACTCAGCGTCTAACTGAAGAAAATGAGAAACTAAAACAAAAAAACGCAAATCTTCAAGGTGAAATCTCCTCTTTAAAAAGTGACAAACAAAGACTTCAATTAGAAATCTCCGAACTAAATGGTGCAATTGATGAATTAAACAAAGTCATTATGGAGCAAATCGGAGTAATTATGGAATTGACAAACAGACTAAAGGATATCTCGTTTGAAAAAACTTTCAATCCCACATTAAACATGTAAGACAATCTTGAAATTTTTACTCAAAGCTTCAGGGTCTTCTTAATCAACACTGCCCTGTTTCTAATCGTGACCCCGCTTATGCTGGATTCCACTGCAAATCTCTTCTGGCTCATCTTCTCACCATTTAGCACACATGAAATGTACAATGATGCAGCTGCTTGGGCTACGGGATGTTTTCCGGCCGTAATCCGTTCATTTTCACATAGTTTTAGAATTTCAAATGCATCTCGCTTTGTTTTTTCCTTGAGATTCATGTTGTTTGAAATTTTTGAGATAAACGATGCAGTATCGTACTGGTTAAGATTCAGTTCCAGCTTTTTGATTATGGTTCTCAAATCTCTAGAAAGTATTCTCTTCTCAACGTTTCCAGCCACTGCAATGTCATCCAAGGTTCTTGGAATGTTGTCTTTTCTGCATGCAGCATACAATGAGGCTGACACCAATGACACCATCGTTCTACCTCTGGTAAGCTTGGCACCGGAAATTTTCCTGTAAATATAGGCTGCATTTTCAACCACGTTGTCAGGAATTCCCAGTTTTGTTTTCATTCCGTGTAACAATGTAAACGCCTTGCTCAGTGCAGCTGTTCTTCTTGACTTGCTTCTTTGATCCCAAGTTCTAAGCCTGTTGAATTCGTATCTTGCCTTGCTAGATAACACATTTCCTGAAGAATCTTTATTTGCTCCAATAACAGTTGATAACCCTTTATCATACATTGTCAATGATATTCTAGGACCTGTTCTTGCAAGCTTCACAAAGTCTTCCTGAGTGTAACCGTTGTTTTGATATGATGTGTCAAGCATGTTTTGCACTAGAATTAGACCGCATTTCCCACAAACAATCTCTCCTCGTTCAGAATCAGTAATTGCGGGGTGGGTTTTGCAAGTATCTAGTTGACACTTGACATCATAATCATCAGAAATGTTTTCAACCACTATTAACTCATATTGGTAATTAAAGAATAAAAATAATTTGTTTGAGGTGGTCCTGTTGCATAACCATGCCTAGAGGTGATGGGTTACTGTAATTTGCCATCAGGAACAGGGTTTTCCACCCAAAACACATTTGGATCAGCGTCCTAAGACGCATCGTTGACGCGCACCAATCACGCAAAATACGCTGACTAGGGCATGTCCGTGTTATAGTATGTTGCACAACTTGCTTTTCAAAGCCATATTTGGCCAAGATTATCCTAATTTAGGCAGGTTATGCAACATGCTACCGTGTTACACGACGGCCTGATAGAAGAAGGAGTTAAAGAGGCAAACTAACACAAGAATGGTGCGCCGTGTCTGTACGCAAACTCGTTGTTTGCCTGCATTGCAATAATCAGGTCCATGACTACAGATTCTGCATAGGCAGCTTGCCGGCATGGCCTCTGAGATGATGTCTGGTATCCTGTGTCTGCATACTAGATGTTCGGGAGGATCCGAGATCTCAGCGCACAGCCGATCGGCAACATGTCACGCTATCAGACAAAGATGGTTTAAAACGAGATTTCATGCTGTTGAGGCACAGTACTAGGACAGATATCTGCGGCGAGTAGATACGCCAAAAGTTGAAAGGTCAGGGCGGATTTGTCAAGATGCAGTACTCGTAGAACGAATACCAGATTATTCACGCGCTCAAGATTACCTACGATGCCATAGGTGACTCGAAGATGTTCGCGTTACTGCCAGATGACGCACCTTTCATAAATGATGTCACAGTGCATGTCATTGTAGATGCAGCGTACGCAGCAACATGACATGCACAAGGAATGCAAGAACCGCGGCATACATACATACGACTGAAGATCTCTTCGGCCGCAAAGAGCAGTGGAAGGCACATGAGATCATGCCAAAGGTCGCCGTCTACAGCTTGATTACAGCACATGGAGGGTGGAACTGATATAGTATACAACGACAGTGTCCATCACCACCTCCACAGATCATCAAAGTCATGGGTGGGGTGGGGGATTATGTAGCAGACTAGTTTAGACACTTTTGTAATCTCTTTTCAAGTTTACAAACAAAAAATTCCTAATAATTTCTGAAAACTGATTTTTCTAGGCATAGTATAATGCACACCATATTAAATGTTATAAATAAAAATGACGATTGTTAAAAGAATTATTTTTTAATTGATTCTAAAGAATAGCCACGATTTGTAATCATCTGTGTAACTACCTCGACAGCATAATCAATTCCATGCTCTTCTTCAAAATGATCTCTTAGTTTCTCAATTAGATCTGCAGTCTTCTCTTCATCAAGAATATACTTACACTCAAAACCATAATCTTCACATCTGAGCCTGATAGCCATCTAATCAGGGAGTAAATTGAACCTATAAAAGTCATAGATTCCTGTTTTAGTACTTTTAGGCATAAAATCTAGAGTATTCTTACATAGCGCTAATAATTTGATGCATCTGTCATAATGCCGCAACAGTAGCTGATAGAAGGTCTTCTTTGTTTGTTACAATCAGATTAGTTCTCTAACAACAATGTCTGCTTTTGCATTGGATTCAACGAATTTATTTGAAAGCAGTCAATATGGAGCGCTTGCAATCAATACTCTTACAAATGTTAGATTGCCTCTTGATGTATTGGTAGGAGAAAATCCTTAATGAGTGCCATTGTCAATAATAGTTAGAAATGGTTTACTCGTATCAAGTCATAAAGTTTCAGACAATTTCACTTGTTCAGGGAACACATTGGTCACAATCAGTTGTTGATAAAGGAATCCTGTATAAATCACTCAAGGATCCTTTTTCAAAAATTATCATTCAAACTCCAAATGGTTCCAAAAAACTATACCGTATTCCAAAAGATAGAACTGTTGTAGTTGTCAATGATGCCGTACATTTTCTCGGGGAGCTGGCCTGATTATTTAAAAAATTGTTCAATCTACTAGTCTGTTGCATAACCTCTCCTCACCCGCCAATGACTTTGATAATCTGTGCGGGTGATGATGGACACTGTCGTTGTATACTATATGTTCCACCCTCCATTTGCTGTAATCAAGCTGTAGACAGCGACCTTTGGCATGATCTCATGTACCATGCCGGCAAGCTGCCTATGCAGAATCTGTAGTCATGAACCTGATTATTGCAATGCAGGCAAACAATGAGTTTGCGTACAGACACGGCGCACCGTTCTTGTGTTAGTTTGCCTCTTTAACTCCTTCTTCTATCATGTCGTTCGTCTAACACGGACATGCCCTAGTCAGCGTATTTTGCGTTGTCAGTGCGCGTCAATGATGCGTCTTAGGACGCTGATCAAATGTGTCTTGGGTGGAAAACCCTGTTCCTGATGACAAAATTACAGCAACCCATCACCTCTAGGCAGGGTTACGCAACAACAGACTACAATCTGGCTCCCTCATCTTAGAGCAATTCTTCCAACATCAGCAGAATCTTCTGCAGTCCGATATTTCATTATCATTGTAAATTGACTTGCAAATACTGAGTGGACACCAATTATCAGATTCTAACGTCTTCAGCCACATTATCTGAGTATGAGGGTGCAACTTTGACAAATAGCAGATAGATTTCAGTTAGAGATATCTGTGCATAAAATACATCAAAACCCACAAAGATTTCACAATAATTGCACCTTTTTTGTCATTTGCATACTGTCCGGCCTCTGTAGGCCTTTGCGCTCTATCCGGCTGCACTCTTTCATACAATGCTGTGACACAATGAATAATTATCAAAAGGCAAAATATTTGATTATAGTGCGTAGTGTCTACGTTAGATAGCTGCTTATCTTGACGGGTCCGACCTCACCGTTATCCAGCATTGCACGAATCTACTCCTTTATCTCCTCCGTATTCCC
>RKRY01000117.1 GCA_007571135.1 Candidatus Nitrosopumilus sp.
TTTCATCAGAACCCATCAGTGCTCCAGTGTGAGACATTGCAGCTTTTGCACCTTCAGGACTTCTTCCGGATTTCAGAACCAAAACCGGTTTTTTGAGTTTTTTAGTAATATTTCTACAAACTTTGAGAAACTCTTGACCGTCACCCATATCTTCAAGATACATAACGATAACTTTGGTTTGTTTGTGTTTTGCAAGAATTTTCAAGACATCAACTTCGTTCATTGCAGCCTTGTTTCCAAGACTGACTACTGCTGAAAAACCAATTCCCTGTGCACTTGCATCTTCAACGAGAGCCGCGCAGATTGCTCCACTTTGCGAAACGAGGGCAATCTTTCCTGATTTTGGAGTTACTTTAAGAAATGTTGAATTCATCATTGTCTTCGGATCAAGATTCATCACACCAAGACAGTTTGGTCCAATAACCTGAATTCTATATTTTTTGGCAATATCTTTTAGTTGCTGTTCCCGTTTTGCGCCGTCTTCATCAACTTCCTTGAAACCTGCAGTAATTATAATTACCCCCTGGATTTTCTTTTTGCCACACTCTTCTAACACCGATGCGACCAACGTATTTTTGATAACAATGACTGCAAGATCAATAGGTTTTGGGACATCTAAAATGCTTTTGTATGCTTTTTTAGAAAAGACCGCATCCCGTGAAGGACTAATTGGGTAAACTGCTCCGTTAAAGCCATTCATAATATTCGATGTTATTGTTGCGCCAACACTTCCTTCCTTGTCAGAAGCTCCAATAACTGCGATAGATTTTGGAGACAATACAACAGATTCTGACACGATATGTTGGATCTAAGGATTTGTATAATAAAGTTATTCATGAAAAATTTTGATCTCTGATTTGTTATCAGCATCTTACCGGAAGTTCCCGTTTCTTGTGACACAAGAAGGATAAGATTAGGAAATTTTGCGATAATTTCTCAGGGTTTCTTTTGCCAGATTCTGTAGCTGTTCATTGTTAATGACAAATTCATGGTTTAGTTGGTTTGTTGTATTTTTGAATCACTAAAGATCGTAATCTCGTAAGATACTTTTACAAATTTTTGAATGGAGAGTTACTACATAATCTACCTGATTATTTGTCATATTGGGTTTTCCATAAAATGATTCTGCCTGTTTCTTGGCAAAAATCCATATTCGCCATTTAGTCCCCTTGAGTTATGAACAAAAATACTAAACTTCATTCTTATACAACCCAGTCAGTTTTACACTCAAATTTAATATTGTAATATAGATTGCAGTGGACAGACTCTGCGATATAACAGATGCCAAATATGGATCATAGTTTATTGTAAGAAGATGATATTGTAAAACCCACCTAGCAATTGTGTAGGTGACTTCGGCGATTCCAAGTGATGTGATTAATTTTTTTAAATCATGTTTAAGTTTGGCAGAATTTGTTTTTCCATCATCTGTTCGATATTTTTCTCTGCTATCCAGATAAAATAGTCCGCTAAAAACAGAAAAGTAAATCAGATAATCAGCAATAGTAGTATAAGTTGCGTTAAGATAATCAACTTGTCCAGATAAGATCTGCGCAACAATTGCAGAAATAGTAATGGAGGCTGCAAAAGCAATTAGGATATTCTTGTTTAGTTTGAGATATTCTTGTAACATTATTGTTCCACAAGATTGTTACAATTAAACTAAAGATTAATCAAGTGTAAGCTTAAGAAAAATTATCAGACCTGCTAATTCAGCTATACCAACTCCTAGCATGTATGGGAATATGTTGTAAGAGAAGATCATCTCATGCGAGAAATATCCTATTGCTCCAATTACGTTATGTAAAAACAACATTCCGGCAACTACAATCATCCCTAATGGAAGTTGTGCTTTTGTTTTGCGATACATATTTCCAAAAATACAGACAAGTATTCCCAGAATGCCCATGTTTATAACAGATACAACTGAGAGAATCAGAGATGTAGGTTCCATTTAGTGAAAAACGTAACATGAGCTTTTATTTACTTTTATCCAACTTTCTGTCAATTTCTTCAAGCGACTCCATGTTGACCTCAAGATAAGTTGAGACACAGTAGGCCACGCCATACTTTTCTCCCACACTAGCAATTAGATTATTTTTTCAAGCACGCGAATGTGATGCTGAATTGCCTTGTAATCAAGGCTCAAATCCTTTGCCAATTGATTGATGTTATAGGGATTCTTACGGACCTTGGCGATGATTTTTAAACGATTTAATCCGCCTCTGGAACCTGCAAAGATAAACCACGTAGTCTTTTTGCATCAGGATCATTGGACATAGTTATGAAATTTCTTGTTTTACCACTAAAAGAAATTCTGATTCAAATAGTCTGCTTCATAACTATTCCCAGATTAGGATATCCTGGCAAAAAAAATGATCTTGAAAAATAAGTTGTGAAACAGACTAGGTTCAAACAAAGTGTATTGTAAAAGAATCATTCCACCACAGGTATCAATACCGCAGATCATATTATTTTCTACAACAATGATTTTCTGGAGATAAACCGTGATATCCAGGGTATGCCTGCAGGTACGGATAAACTCGCATATTGCGTTCCTCATTACATTGGCATCCGCGTAATGCGTTGAGGCCATGACATTTTGCTTTAGCTGGTGCCAGTACTCCCCTGTAGCATTGAGCTCCAGCGTTGCGACTGACAACGTGATTGCTCTGATGTCGGGGTTGTCCTTTATGTATCTCTTGACCTTGGTGCCGGTATGCTGTGGCGTGTTGTCCATGATGATTGCGATCCTGCCGAACCGGCGGTGCAGTTCTTTGAGGAATTTGATAGACGTCCTGATCAAACCTGTCGTACGTTCTGAACAGCGAGCGCCCGTCTGCGGCAATGGCCCCGAAGACTCACCTTCTGTCTTCTGCCATTGTATTTTACAACCTGCGGCCTACCTACCGGGGTCCAGTTCCCGTAACCTGCATTGTCATCTGGTGGACAGGCACTCGTCCTGCTACAGTATGTGTAATCCTGCCTTTTCAGGCTTCAGATGTGGCGTTTCGTGCCAATCTGCCACTTTTGATCTCATCGATTTCGTGTCTGTTTACGCGTATCGATTTTGACTTTTTGTACGACATGCCCAGCATGCGCAGAATCCTTTTGACAGTTGTTCTGCTGTAGGCAATGCCGAGTCTTTTTCTGATCGTCGACATGAGTCGTTTCGGAGTCGTGATGTGGCCCGTCTACGTGATCATGGTCCTGATCTTGTCAAGTTTTATTTTAGGCGGCCTTCTTAGGCGCGACCTGTTTGCCGGGCCCTCAATACCCTGTTCCTCGTATCGCGCAATCCGGTTGTAGACGGACTGACGGTCATATCACATCGTCTCTGCCATGTCACCGATCGGCATGCTACGGTTTAGGTGCCGCGATACTGCTAGGATTCTCCCTTTACGGTTGGATTGTAACCGGTTAAGTCGCATGAAAGAATTTGTAAAAAATGAGAGTTCGTAGCTTGCATGCGGCATATTTTTCAATAATTTGATAAATCTTGCATAATTAGTCGAAATTGTCAAAGATGACTTAACCGATTACGTTGGATTCTTTTCGGCTTTGCGGGCCTGGAACAGGAGCGTGTGATCTTGTTGTACCATATCCCGTCGTAACATGTTGGGATCAAAGAATGATAGTTGGGATTTTGCCGAAATTATTATGAGCTGCAGTATAGATATACTTTCCGTATACCACAGACGTGTTATGCGACAAACTAAACAAAGTAGAAAGTATAAAAAACATAATCAGTCAAAAGCAATGGTTAGAAATTGATGTTAAACTATGATGTTCCCTTATACAGACCGCCATCTGAAGCTCATTCATTAATCTTTCAGGTTACGTTAGGATGTTCATTTAATGAATGCTCTTTCTGTGATATGTACAGATCAAAAGAATATTCTAAAAGATCTTGGGAAGAGATTAAAGGAGAGATTAACATGATGGCAGATCATTTACCTGACACAAGAAGGGTGTTCCTTGCAGATGGCGATGCATTAAATCTTGATACAGAATTTATGGTAAAAATTGTAAAATACATTAGAGAGAAATTTCAAAATGTCGAGAGAATTTCTTGCTACGCAATGCCCATGAATATTTTGAAAAAAACATATGATGAATTGAAAGAGATGAATAAGGCGGGATTAGATATGCTTTATCTTGGGATTGAAAGCGGTTCGGATACCGTTTTGAAAAAAGTAACCAAAGGAGCCATAGCAAAAACAATAGTCAAATCAGTCAACAAAGCAAAGGCTGCAGGATACGTAATGTCATGTATGATCATCTTAGGTTTGGGAGGAAGGACATATTCCAGAGAGCACATCAAGGGTACTGCTGAAGTAATTAGTGCCTGCTCACCAAACTATGTTGGTGCATTGACATTGTACTTGGAAAATGGAATCAAACAAGAGTTTCTTGACAAGTTCAATGAGCCATTTGTCAGAATTAATGATGAGGAATCTTTGGAAGAGCTTCACGACTTGATTGAGCAAATCGATACAAAAGACGAGATTGTCTTCAGAGCAAATCACGGTTCAAATGCTTATACAGTAAAAGGTACACTCCCACACGACAGGCAGGCAATGATAAAAAGAATAGATTGGATGAAGCAACATCCAGAAATTATGCGTCCACAGGGACTGCGTGGATTCTAGATAAAGTCATTAAGATATACAACTTTGAAGATTTTTACCGTATAATCTCCATCAAAGATTTTTGTTGTTTCTGAATTTTGGGAGTGCATTACTCGAAATTTGTATTCATAGTTTCCATATTGCTCAACGTCGGTTTGAGCAAAATGTACGGCATCTCCATCTTTAAAAATTTGAATGATTACAGGATATCCCTTCACATGATTAGCAATTTTTCCTTCGACAAATCCCCATGGAAGTGAATCATTTTCAGAAACATGAAATAATAGAGTAGATTTTTCTAAACCAATCATTCCACTAAGAGGAATGATTTCAGATTGGGAATCATGAGTATGATCATCTACCATTATTTGTTCTGAATGTGGATGGGCAAACGAGTGATCAGTTGCTAATGTAGCAAGAATGCCCAAAGTAGCAATGCTAGAAAGGTAGATTGCTTTTCTCACATAAACCAGTTATTTTTGTTATTATAAAAAGTTAGGTGTGAAGGAGTTTGTTGCATAACACGCCTAGGACGTAATCAGTTAAGTCGCATAAAGGAACTTCTAAAAAATGTGAGTTCATAGCTTACATACTGTATATTTTTCAATAATTTGATAAATCTTGTATAATTAGTTGAAATTGTCAAGACTGACTTAACCGATTACGCTTCGGGAGGCTAGGTGGCTTGCGCCTGACGGGAAGATGACAGACGTGCTGCACAGGCGGCTGCGAACCGTCTACGAGAGGGGCAAGGCACTTGCGAGATCCGGTGCCGGCGAGTCACGGATCGCCGAGCTGGAGTCGCTTGTACTGGACATCGCGCAGGACTAGACCGACAACGGGTGCGGTTCGGAGCAAAGGTTGCCAGGGCAGTGCCCAACCTGTTTACGTTTCTGAGCTCCCGTGCTGCTCATTGGCGAGACAACGGGCTTGGTTGCTAGGGCAGTGCCCAACCTGTTTGCGTTTCTGAGGCACCCCGACATGGAGCCGACCAACAACTCAGCAGAGTGCATGCTGCGGCCCGTCGTCATATCGCGCAAGATTCGCCATGGGACCAGGAACAAGGACGGGATGGGGTGGTTCGGTACGCTGATGACGTGCTTCCTGACATGGGAGCGGAGAGGGGCAAACGTGTCAGAGGTAATCGGTCAAGTCGCATGAAAGAATTTGTAAAAAAATGAGAGTTCATATCTTGCATGCGGTATATTTTACAATAATTTGATAAATCTTGCATAATTTGTTGAAATTGTCAAAGCTGGCTTAACCGATTACTGTCAGAGATGTTGCCGAGAATACTCGTGGCGACTTAACCGGGTACCTAGGTGGCAGTCTGACTGTACACATTGGAGGCCTGTCAGATGATGCAAAAAAAGAAAACAGACGGTACTGGAAGAGCAGTGTTGGATACGGCTGGAGTGGATAGTCGAGATAATAATATCTGCATTCAAGCGTTTGTTTGGGAACAATGTGCGTGCACAAAAATGGGAAAACATGGTACAGGAGATCAAACTCAAGGTAGCCATATACAACAGGTATCAGGAGGTGGGAGCAATGCAGTGTAACGTAGACACTACGGGCATGATATGACAATGACACGGACATCGTCGCAGAAATTATTAGATGATCTAAATGCTATTTTACGGAATTAACCTCAATTGGAACGTTACCAAGTAACTAATCGCTTTTGGTTTTAAGATCCAATCATCCCACCTTGCAACAACCTTTATTCTGGAGACCTCTTACAATCCACCAAATTGAGAATATTAAAACTCCGACAGATGTGAATTTCAGTTCTAATCCCTGCATTGGGAACAACGATAGACCTCCAACAGCGCCTAAAATAACTGCAAGTGGTACAGTGCATGCAGGACATCCAGGTGTAAAAGCTGCAAATATTCCCCCTAAAACTCCAGATGAATTTGATTTGACAGAATTCATCATCTTCATTCTTTTCATCTTAAATGCCATCATTGCAAAATTGATCCCAGCTAACGTTGAAATTACTACAGTCAAACCAATTGACACAATAATGTATGATGGAGCAAGATCAATCATAACATCAAGATGTATAGGAAGCATTGACATTGTTAGAAAATAATGGATTATTCCCAAACCAGTTCCACTTAGAGCGGCAATAACTGTATATCTTCTAACTATCAGAACATTTGAAATTAGCCACAATTTACTTACCAAGTGGTGCCATTTCTGTTTTATCATATTTAAACTAATTTCAAGAGTTCAGTGTAATTGGTTAAGTCACGCACAATGTGTAATCGGTTAAGTCGTATGAAAGAATTTGTAAAAAATGTGAGTTCATAGCTTACATACTGTATATTTTTCAATAATTTGATAAATCTTGTATAATTAGTTGAAATTGTCAAAGCCGGCTTAACCGACTACGATATCTCAAACGGTATAGTATGTTGCATAACCTGCCTAAATTAGGATAATCTTGGCCAAATATGGCTTTGAAAAGCAAGTTGTGCAACATACTAAAATGGTACACTACACAGGATACTGAGGAGCGAGGGGATGGCCGAAGAGCAGCCAAACAAGAGGATGGGATGCAAGTGGGTGCGCTACTAGTGCGAGCACTCCAACTCCATGTGGCACACGGACTGGAAGCAGATCCACGGAGGAATGCACGGTGGGAGGTGGTTTCTGCGCTACAGGATGACGCCTCCAGGTTTGTCACCAGGTAATCGGTTAAGTCAGCTTTGACAATTTCAACAAATTATGCAAGATTTATCAAATTATTGAAAAATATACAGTATGTAATCTATGAGCTCTCATTTTTTACAAATTCCTTCATGCGACTTAACCGGTTACAATATTTGTATTTTGGTAATCTGTTGTGGAATACGGAAAGTAGTTCGCCCCCTATCCTGTAGTGTGTTGCATAACCCTGCCTAGATTAGGATAATCTTGGCCAAAGATGGCTTTGAAAAGCAAGTTGTGCAACATACTAGAATGCAGGGATCTATGTGTGTATCGGTGGAGCGATGCCGATGGATTTATGCTCGTAGCTATTCTATTGTACGAAAATTAGGTCACACTAATTTGAGAAGGCTTGGAAGGGATTGCATTACGCTTTACCGATCAGCAAGATCCATGGCAAAAAGACTTACAGAAAGACAGCTCACGTACGTTGCAAGGCAGTGCACTGCGGGGACAAGGCCTTC
>RKRY01000022.1 GCA_007571135.1 Candidatus Nitrosopumilus sp.
AGGAGGACGGATCATCTTTGATCTTACAAGTGTTTGCGTTGGAGTACGGTTCTCAGATTCAAGACAGAATGCAACAGATGATGTCGGGAGTCAATCTGGAACAAGGCGTAGTTGATGCTCACTTTTATGAACCCGAATTTGTCAATTATGTCTTGGCGCGGATAAAACCGCTGGCTCGAGTCTTTAGAGAAAAGAGAGACGTAAGGATTCCAAAATCATTGCCACTGTTTTTTAACAGGTTAAGGCTGATTGGCAAAGATGATCTGAAATTTCTGCAAAAAGAAGGCGATCAAGTTTTTGTCGGGCATATCAGAAGTGGAAGCAAGATCATCAAAGAAGCAGAAGTCTGGCTGCCTGCTCAAGACGTATTCTCACATCACGTGTTGATACCGGCCACCACTGGTCGTGGAAAGTCGAATCTTGTAAAAACGATTCTGTGGAATCTACTTGGCGCAAACAAAGTAGGCGCGCTGGTATTAGATGCACACGACGAATACTTTGGAAGAACCGGGATAGGACTCAAGGATCATCCAAGATCAAGAGACAACCTGGCGTACTACACGCCATCAGATCCGCCGGTCGGTGCAAACAGGCTGACGATCAATCTGCAATCAATCAGACCAGAACACTTTGAAGGAATCATCGAACTGTCAGACCCACAACTGGCAGCAATACGGATGGCATTTAGAAAAAACCCCAAAGAGTGGATCCCATATCTGATGAGGAACAGTGCAACTGATGCAGGAATGGAGTCAGGCTCGCATGCAGAGATTGCGACGTCAACTCTGATGGTCGTTCAACGCAAGTTGCGCCTGGTTTTGGGCCTAGAGATTGACGAGGAACAGAAAATCATCTCAAAACATGAGGCCTTTGATAGCACAACCCGGGGCCAAAACACGGTTGGGGATATCGTTCGAGATATAGAGCTAGGCAAAGTTGTCGTTTTAGACACCTCACGACTGGGAGATGAAGCTGAACTGATCGTCGGAAACATCATTGCCTCAAAACTGCTAGACAGATACAAAGATGCAAAAGCAAAGGGCAAGTTAGATAGAAAACCTGTTGCAACCATAGTAATTGAGGAAGCCCCACGTGTAATTGGGGAAGATGTGCTAAAATCAAGAAATGGCAGCATCTATGCCACCATTGCCAAAGAAGGGCGAAAGTTCAAGGTAGGCCTGACTGCAATAACACAGTTGAGCAGCGTCATTCCCAAAACAGTTCTGGCAAACATAAACACCAAGATCATTTTAGGAAATGAGATGAAGCAAGAGAGGGAAGCAATCATTGCATCAGCGTCCCAAGATCTGTCCGAAGACGACAAGAACATTGCCAGTCTGGATAAAGGCGAGGCAATCATCACAAGCATCTTTGTTCCGTTTGCGATGCCGATCAAGATCCCGTTGTTCGAAGACATAGTCAAAGGCGGATCGGGTGTAGCCCAACCAGAAAAGACAAGGGTGTTTTAGTTGAGATTTGCACATCTCTCAGACATTCATCTTGGATTTCAAAAGAGCAAGGCCCTGCAAGACATAGAGCGCCAAGTGTTTGAGAAGGCGCTTGACGAATGCGTCTCCCTCAAGGTTGATTTCATCCTGATTCCCGGAGACCTGTTTCACATAAACATTCCGGAGATGCGAGTGCAAAAATTTACCTTTTCAAAATTTCGCCAAGTGTATGATGCCGGGATCCCAGTTTACGTCGTTTATGGCAGTCACGACTTCTCGCCCGTAGCAAACTCCGTAATTGATCTGCTAGCAGAGGTAGGCTACATCACAAAGGTCACAAAATCAAACTCCAGAGAAGACGGCAAGATATCCCTTGACTTTCTGACAGATTCAAAGACTGGAGCCAAGATTGCAGGCTTGTCTGGACTTAAGGTGGGAAAAGACAGGCAATGGTACGAGAAACTAGACAGAAGCAGTCTGGAAGCCGAATCCGGTTTTAAGATATTCATGTTTCATGGAGGAATCTCAGACATGAAGACTGATTCCGGTATAGAGGGGGAACTGATGCCGCTCTCGCTGCTTCCCAAAGGCTTCTCATATTATGCAGGAGGGCACATGCACAAGTTCAACCACCAGAAATTTCCAGGGTATGCCCACATAGTATACTCTGGAACTTTATTTGCCGGACGCAGTCCTGATTTAGAAGAGAATGCAAAGGGACAAAGACGGGGCTTTGTACTAGTAGAGTTTGAAGACGAGGTAAAAACAGTAGAGTTTGTAGATTTAAAGAATACGTCCTACGAGACAATCGAGGTCAATGCCAAGAACAGAAAGGCAGAATCTGTCAATCAAGAATTACAAGAGAAGGCAGGCGGCATCGATCCTAAAGACAGTGTGGTAATAATCAAGATTTATGGGGAGATGACATCAGGCAAGACGGTAGACGTAGACGTGTCAGCAGCTAGGGAGAAGCTATTCGAGGCAGGTGCCATCTCTGTGAACATCTCCAAGAACAAGCTAACATCAAAAGAGTATTCCATTACCGAAGCTAAAGGGGAAGACAGAGAAGAGATCGAGACTAACGTATTTACAGAAAATATTGGACAGTGTACATCAGAGCACAAGGAGTTGTTAGGTGAGAAGGGTGTTCAGCTTGCAAAAAGACTGCTTTATGAGCTGAGTAAAGACCAGTTAAGCAACGAAAAGAAGGGCGAGTACGCTTCGAGAATACGCGACGAGGCGCTGGCAATTTTAGGGCTAGACAAAGATGATCATAAATAGCATAATCCTAGACAACATTCGAAGCTATTTCCACGAGGAGGTGGAGTTTGCGCAAGGCATCTCCCTGTTTGAAGGGGACATTGGCTCAGGAAAGTCAACGGTTCTAATGGCAATAGAGTTTGCACTGTTTGGGCTAGGATCTCAAAAAGCCGAAAGCCTGCTTGCAAAGAAGGCAGACAGAGGGTCCGTGTTGCTTGATTTCTCAGTAGACGGAAAAAGATACGAGATCAAACGAACATTGAAGAGAAGCGACTCTAGTGTCATTCAGGATGCCAAGAATTCTTGTATAAAGGCATCCGGAGAGACATTGCCCCTCTCACCATCAGAGTTAAAACAGAAGGTCTTGCAGATTCTCAGATTCAACGAACCTGCATCCCCAAAAGCTGAGAGTAAAATCTTCAGGTATGCCATATTTACGCCCCAAGAGACCATGAAGGAGGTGCTCTCAGATGCCAACAAGCGGATTGAGACCATTCGGAGGGCCTTTAAAATTGAGGACTACAGGGTTGCAGAATCAAACGCAAACGAAGTCATCTCTAAGATCAATGACAGGATAGAAATCTTTAAGGAACGATCTAGCAACATATCAGAGTTAGAATCTGAGATTAAGAAATTGAATAGATCCGTTGCAGATACTAGAGACGAGCTTGCTCAAACAGAGGCCAAGATTGCCTCATTGCGAGGATCTGAATCGGAGATATGTGACAAGGTCAAGAGACTGCAATCCAAAGACAAAGAGAGGATTGAGCTTGAATCAGACAAAGAGAACCTTTCAAAAAATATAGAATCGGCAAAAACAAGCGTCGAGGAGAACAAGCAAGAGTGCACAGATCTTGAATCAGAACTAGAGCAAAACAATGCCAAGTTAAGGGAGTTACAACTGATAAGAAAACCAGATACTCAAAAAACCATATCAGATATCAATGACGAGATAGACAGAGTCCAAAAGATCAGCGACGAAGACATCAGATTAAATGCAGAAAAGACTTCGATCCACAAAGACATCACAAGTCTAAAAAAAGATCTTGGAGAGAAGATAAATTCAGACGAAGTAAGCCTGCAAAAAGATTTGAGCGTCTTGCATAATGAAAAGAGTGATCTGGAAAAATTAGCAGGCGAGATAAAACAAAAGCAGGATAAGACAGGAAAGGAAGAACATCAAAAGGCCGCATCTAGAGATGTGCTGCTTCAGGAAGTCAAAAAACTTTCAGAGTTAGGAAATGTTTGTCCGGTCTGCAAGCAAGAGATAACCCAGGAACACCATCATACACTAGTTGGCGATAAACAAAAAAATATAGTTGTGCTTGAAGAAGAGCTAAAAACGATTAAAGATGCCCAGTCGGAATTAGATTCAAGATCAAAAAAGATTCAAGAAAAGATGGAATTACTCGGCAGTCAAATCGTAGAGATAAAGGCGGCCTTGTCAAGAATTAAAGAGTATGTCCAAAAGAGGACGAGACTAGAGGAGATCGAAGACGAGTTGGCTAGGATCATTTCACAAAAATCCCCAGAATACGGCGAGGATCCTCGGAAATTTCTTTCGGGCCTAAAAGAGGAACTTGGAAGATATGAGGATTCCCGCACGCAGATCAAAGAGATTGCTCAAAGAATACAAAAGACCCAAGAAAAGATAGAGGCAGGACAAGGTAAAATAGACAAACAGAGATCCCAAATCATAAAAGATGAGGCTGAGTTAGCAAGCATAAAAGAACAGCTGGCAACATTTGGAACTCTGGACGAAGATATCAAAGCAGGGGAGACGGAATTAAAAAAGATAAGAGACGAGATAACAGGGTTTGTGTCAGCTGCTGCGACAAAAGAGGAAAAATTGCGAAATGAGCAGGGTGCCATCTCAGATAAAGATGAAAGCCTCGCAAAAGCAAGGGAATGGGAGTCAAAGCATAAAAAGTTCAAACAATTCCAACTATGGCTCAAGTCGTTCTTCATTCCTACAATATCTAAAATTGAACGGCAGGTATTGCTATCAATTTTCCAAAGCTTCAATGAAACATACACCAGATGGTACTCTATGCTAGTCGAGGATCCGACCAAAGAATCAGGAATCAATGAGAACTTTACTCCAACAGTAAACCAAGACGGATTTGAGCAAGAAGTGAGTTATTTGTCCGGTGGCGAAAAGACGAGCATCGCACTGGCTTACAGGTTAACACTGAATTCGCTGATGAGAAAAGAGACAGATACCATAAGATCCAACTTGCTGATTTTAGATGAGCCGACTGACGGATTTTCTAAAGACCAACTAGGAAAGATACGAGATGTACTAGATGAGCTAAAATCAGAGCAGATCATACTGGTCTCTCATGAAAAAGAGCTTGAAACCTACGTAGATAACATTTACCACGTTTCAAAAGATGACGGAACATCCAAAATTACCAGGACAAGTTAGAAGAAAAGGCTTCAAGAAGGACCTTGTAGTTGGTTGCAAAGCATTGTGTCTGCAGAGACCAGATATTATTGCAACCTGCATTACAACTTGCGTTTCAAGCTATGGCCAAGATCATCTCAGTGTAGGCCAAATGAAGCAGGTGAAGGTTGTAACCTGCCAAACACTACAAACCTAATTCCTACAAAAGAAACATCGATCCGCATCGGCATCTACTAAAAATGAACCGTTGGCAGGTGCCAATACAGGCATCACGTACAAAATGTAGTCGATCCCTTAAACTGTGTCTTTCTTCTACTAGGGTGGATCTTTTTCATCCATGTTGCTGAGTTTTTCATCTAGTTCCGCTTGTTGCGTCTGAAATTTTTTGTATCGTTTTGTCCATCTGTTTAGAATTATTATTTGTCTTATTCCAAAAGCCATGATTATGACAATTGTCGATCCGATGATAACTTTAACGGGGCTTCCTTTGTCATCGTCTGCAGCTTCGTGATCAACTGCGTCAAAAACTATTATGAATAAGATGGAGATTGTAATCGGAATCATTATGGTCACAATCAAAATGATAAATATCCTTTTTGTTTTCTCTACCTGTTCCATGATGCCGTCCATGATTCTAAAGATGCTGCGGTTCTCTTCTTCCTCTTCTTTCTCTTCCCCTTTTACCATTTCTCTAGGACTCCTTTGTTATCTCTTGGGAACATGTTTTCGTAGGGCTCTAAAATCATTTTATAAAATTCCCTCCCTTTTTGAGTTAATTTGTATTTGAACATGGTTCTGTTTCCCCATGGTTCTTTAGTTGAGGATATCAATTCTTTTTGCTCCATGTCTATTAGGATCTCTCTGTGTTTTTTCATGTTTAAGCCGCAATAGCTGATTAATTTTGTCAAATTCAACTCCCCATATTCTGATAATACTAGCATGATGTCCTTTCTA
>RKRY01000034.1 GCA_007571135.1 Candidatus Nitrosopumilus sp.
GGACAATGCACTAGTGTGTTGCACAACTTGTTTTTCAAAGCCATTTTTGGCCAAGATTATCCTAATCTAGGCAGGGTTATGCAACACACTACAATGCACCACAGCATACTGGCGCCAGAGTCAGGATGTACATAAAGGAGAACCGCGACATCAGGGTAATCGCGCTGCCAGTCGCAACGCTGGAGCTCAATGCCACAGAGGAGTACTGGCACCAGTTAAAGCAGAATGTCGTGGTCTCTACGCATTACGAGGATGCCGATACAATGAGGAATGCAATCTGGGTTTACCCGTACTTACAGGCACAGGCTGGACATCATGAGATTCATCTCCAGAGAATCGCTGTTGCCGAAAATAATATGATCGGCAGTATACATTCTGCTGATCTTTCATTGTGTCGCAGCAATTGTTTTGTTTAAAAAATTTACGCAACCCGTTTGACGTTCTTCCCAGCCGTAAACACAATGTGATATTTTAACTCTTGCGGATCCGTCCGTTTTTTGCTTTAGATCGACTAAAACATGAAGATTCATAAGGCAAAAAAACGGTTCAACGACAAATTATGGATACAACTACAGAATCCATTGGAACACTTGAGTATGTTCTTGACAAATACTCCAAGGTCTGGAGTTGGAAAGTTACTGGTGATCGTGCAGTAGGCATGATCTCCAGATTGGTTACTCAGGCATGGTATGGCGAAAACGTCAACGAGATCATAATTCCAGACAGTGATGAAAGCGTAAAACAGATCAAGATGATCTTGGACAGGTATCCACTTGAAATTCTTTCCAAGTCTGCATGGCAGAGAAAAATCGTAAAAACGCTTGCTCCAAAGCCCGTACCACCACCTGTAAAATTAAAACTAAATCGTGCAAAAACAGGCAAGCAGTTCAGAGGAAAACTATTGAACTTTCAAAAAGAGGGCTTGGATTTCTTGCTAAAATCCTCAGGCAATGCACTACTGGCAGATGAGATGGGTCTGGGCAAGACTGTTCAAACACTGTCCTATGTCGCAACTGAAAAACAAACCTTTCCAGTCTTGGTAATTGCCCCCCTAGTTACCCTGAGCAACTGGGAACGGGAAGTCTCAAAATTCCTAAAGAAAAAAAGCCGCAATGGACGAATCATCGACGCCGATTCTCCAAGTGTGGCTGTTATCCGCACTGGCAAACCAAAAGAGTTGCCAAAGGCTGACATCTACATCATCAATTATGAACTGCTCTTCAAAAGATACGATGATTTATCCAGGGTGGGAATCAGGACAATTGTATGTGACGAAGTTCACAATCTTCGCTCAAAGACTACCCAAAAATACAAGGCCGTAAAAAAATTGGCCGCACTTGACTCTGTCAAGTATAGGATTGGCCTTTCCGGAACTCCAATCTATAATCGGGGTTCGGAAATTTGGCCAATCGTAGATATCCTAAAGCCCGGGTTGCTGGGAAGCTTTAAGGAATTTTGTGAATATTTCTGCTATGTCGACGAAAAAGGCAAGGCAATTGTCTTAGAGAACAGGCGCGCTTCCCTTAGAAACGAGCTGCAAAAACACGTAATGCTTCGAAGAAAAAAATCCGACGTGCTAAAAGAACTAAAGGACAAAGTCCGATACAAAGAAGTCATTGCCTCTGATACAAAATACTATCTAGAGGAACTAGGCAAGATCTGGAAAAAATTAGAAGAGGAGCAAAAAGATGCGGAGACTGACTTTTCAAAATCTGCGTCTTACCAGCGTGCAATTCAGAGCGAAAGGCAGGTTGCAGGCGTTGCCAAGTTATTCCACGTAATCAACTTTGTTAAAAACATCATGGAAATTGAAGAAAGCGTTGTCGTATTTTGCCATCATAAGGTAATCCACAAACTCCTCAACGAAAGTCTTGAGGAATTCTCACCGGTATCTATTATTGGCGGCCAAAGTGATTCGGCAAGACAGGATCAAATTGACAAGTTCCAAAGAGGCGAATCCAAACTAATGATTGCCGGATTACGTGCTGGAAATGTGGGCATCAATCTGACTCGCGCAAAGTATGTAATTTTTGCAGAGCTGGATTGGAGCCCTGCCATTCATAGACAGGCAGAAGACAGATTGCACAGAATCGGTCAGCAGAACACGGTCTTTGCATACTATCTGATTGGAAATGGAACTCTTGATGATCACGTTGCAAATGTCTTAGTTGACAAAAGCTACGAGATTGATGAAATCATGGACGAGTCTACAGAAGATTATGAAAATAAGAACAAAGCCGAGCTAATCCTTGCACAAATTCAAGACAAAATCAGATCAAAGTGATCCGGTTGCCAGCTTGTCTCTTAACTCCGCTAGTTTTCTTGCGACTGCCTCTTTCTGGGCAGATTTCATCTGTGAATCCTGAACCTCCTTTTGAATATCATATATGATGCTTGAAATTTCAATACCTTGATTGCTCTTATCTAGATCCGTCTTTTCAAACCCCTCAGTCTCCGTCCTGTCAACTGCTTCTGCCCCCTGTGGCAGGATCTCAAAAATCCTGAGAATTGTCTCATTGACCCTCTGTGGTGACATTAACACAAATTGATTCTTTTGCAGCTTTTTTATTTCCATGCCTAGCCCCTCTTCTGGCTCTCCAAGTATGCGTGAAATCTCTTTTATGCTGCATGATTTTATCTGTAACAGCCTTAGAATTCTTGTCCACAACGGAATATCACCATTCCAAAGAATCTCTTTTGCCAAATCGGTAATGGAGAAAGAACCGTCGTCATTTAGCACAATTAATTTTTTATCCTTTAATGATGCCAGCGTATCTAGAACTTTTCCTACTCCCAGTTGTTTCAGCCTGGAACTTTCCAAGTCGGTCTCATTAAACGTGCCTCTTACCTTGATTGCCAAATCCAAAATCTCTAATTCAGGTACTCCTAGTTTTTTCATGGTCTTGATATGACTCTTTGATTTATCTTCCTTTCTTCCCTATTCACAAGCAGGCATTTTGAATCATCATTGCAATTTCACTGCTCCCTGTCTGTGTCTTTTACTCCCAAGATTCTTCAATTGCTCCTAGATTGGAATCCGGGTTGGAGGTTTGATTAGTTAAAAACCAGATCCTGCCAGTAGCCTGTCGTACAATCCATCTTTCAAAGCCATTTTTGGCCAAGATGATCCGAATCTGGAATGGGTCATACAACATACTATATGCCAGCACATCTGTAAACTGTTCTTCCTGTTAATGCCCAATTGATTTGGGGACGAATCGCCAATCCGTCTAATCTTCTTTTTGTTTAGGATGTCGTCAACAACCTTTCAAAATCATCTTTTTGGTGGGTCACAGTCACTGGGATCTATCTTCTTACTGCAGTCTATCCCGCCTGACCGCATGTTTCTTTTATCGTATCCTCCAAGAATCCATTTGTCCGTTTTTGTAATAGTTGGATTAAAGGATTATTCTGATCCCAACATCCAGCCATTAGCATATTTATCTGCATCCAAATGACGCCGGTGAGTATTTTGATCATTTAACATCTTCTGAATTTTGATATCCCTGCAACTTTGCTTCCTTGATTCCTCATTGAACGGATGCTGAACCGCCGTTGCAAAATCGCCACATTTGGCTAACTCTTCAAGAATATATGTGGATTCTAAGGTTTTCTCTTATGGTTCGGTACGAACTGCCAAAACTGCCTTATGGCTATGATGAACTAGAACCTCATATCGATGCAGAGACTATGAAGATTCACCATCAAAAATACCATCAAGCATATGTCGACGGCCTTAACTCTGCCCTGGCAGATGTTGGGGGGGAGTTTCATCCTCAGTACATTTCGTCAATTCTCTCAGATTTGAAATCGGTTCCAGAATATGGAAGATCTGCTGTAAACTTTTTTGGTGGAGGATTTGAAAATCACAAGCTATTTTGGGAGATGATGACCCCTGATGGCGAAAAATCGCCAGGAGGGAAATTGGAGGATGCATTTGATGTCTATTACGGTGATTTTGAAAACTTTAAAAAAGTGTTTTCCGAAACAGCAGTGTCCATCCAGGGAAGCGGCTGGTGTTGGCTGGTGTTCAATCAGACATACAACAAAATTGAGATCATGACCACTTCAAATCAAGACAATCCTTGGACACTACAGAAGATACCGTTATTGGCATTAGATGTTTGGGAGCATGCATATTACTCACGTTACTTGAACAGAAGATCAAAGTATGTCAAATCTTGGTGGAATGTTGTAAATTGGGATTATGCTGCAAATAGGTTCTCTGAACTAGTAAGATGAACTTCGTGTCTGGAAGGTTGTCTTTAAAGGAAATCCTTCTTTTCAGCCTTCCCAGATGTTAGCCTTCAGGCCACGTGTCTGGATGTGGTTCTGCCGTAACTGTTTAGGTCCAACGTAAACAATTTTCCTGATTCATGCCTAGGATCAAGTATTCAGGCATGGATGATCTACACAATTAATTATTGATCTGCTACGAATATGCTACACGTCAGGCCGTTTTTTGGGCATGTCTGGGAAGACTATCTTTTGTATAACAACGATCATAAGTTCTTGAGGTATATTTCAACTGATCTGTTCAGATATGCAAACAGATCCAGCCTGAACCGGGCCGTCCGAAAGTACATCAATATCGTACCGGCAAACGCGTAGACCTTCTCACAGTACTTGGAGACCGGCAGCATCCGCCTGCCCTCCATCCAACCGGCCTCCGTGGGATTGGGGTACGGGGATCCCATTGGAAGATAGATTATCCTGACATCGTCATTGTCCTGCAGAAATCCTTCTACGACCTTTGTCCTGTGGGGCGACGCCTTGTTGCACAGTATCGCCACGCGTCCCCATTTTTTATGAATCTACCTTGCATATCTCAAAAACGTGGCACCGTCAGAGTCTGTCTTTTACCTTGGGATTCCTCTCTTCTTTGTGCATCCGGCGCAGCCGCGCCGGACCGATGCCACTTAGAAAACCACATCCAATAAGCGTCTTTTTTGATTTAACCATGCAATATGACGGATGTCCCGTGATCCATACGTTTCGATCAGTCTTTGTTGACAAAATAAGTGATTGTCAACCGGGATCACTACGTCCGTTTACTGCACAACTATGCCTAGATTTGGACAGTTTTGATCAAAAATGACTTTGAAAATCAGAACTTCTTGCAGGTGAGATGATGAGATTCAATGGCTAGACGTGTAGTTGAGAAATTCAAACTTACGTTTAAATATTAATGTCTGTCTCTTCCACATATGTCTGCTGAGAATTGTGGTTTTGAAAATACTTTCCAAGAATCATCATCATTTACTAAAACATGTCGCACTCCTACCTGTGTGCAGATCAAATTAAACAAATTGCAACAAATCACTGTATCTTCAAAATGAGACGACAGACCCGACCTTCTCCTCTGCCTGGTGATTATCTGGAATTGGATTTTGAAATTGTGAAGGAATACTGGAATGAATATGATCTGTCTGATGGCAACAGAATCAAAGTCAGAATTGTTCTTCAGAAACTAGTTTGTGATCCAGACGATTATACTGACATCAGTATATGTCCAAGCAAGCCTATGTATATTGTGTACGCAGATGTGGCAAATCGTGGAGATCCAAACAATGAACCAAAACCACGGGAGTTTGAAGCATGTCCTAAGGCAAAAATAAAGATCAAACGCAGTAATGAACAGTTTAACATTTATCGTGTCCCTCGTAATGATTTCATCATTAGATTAGGACTGTCGGTTTCAGGAATACACCGTCTCGTAAATCGTTTTGATGGTGACGGTTTGCCATTTTACATATTGAATTCTGTGCCTGTGATTATTGTTGAGCCTCATGAGGCATAATGAAAACATTTCGCCTCCTGTTCTATTCTTCATCCAATTCCTGATTCTGGGACCCTATAATCATCATCCATTTTTGACCGTCTTGTATCTAATTCATGATCATCTGATCCATTAGTGGGGATGCCAGAGGCCGTCCATGAAAAGTAGATACAGCAAAGAGTAATCGGTTAAGTTGCATGAAAGGTAATCGGTTAAGT
>RKRY01000021.1 GCA_007571135.1 Candidatus Nitrosopumilus sp.
CCTCACGGAGGGTTAGAAATAAGTGGTACTACAGCAAGAAAAAAGTGGGATTACCATGCTAAAAAACAGGCAAGCAGAGAAAAAGCGTGTGCAGACGGCGATGAACGGTTTTGGCGGCACCGAGAGAGTGAACCATGACTCTAGCGGGTTTTATTCCCGAAAGATGTTCTCAGGGGCTGTCTGTGATCAGGGCGGGGAGCATGAGAATGGCCTTGGAAGGCACCTTGACACGGTCCTGTGCAAGGACAGCAGGCACCTTGACACAATACCAGACTCCAGCGTCCACCTGATGGTCACCTCCCCACCGTACAACGTCGGCAAGGACTATGACACGGACATGGACATGGACGAATACATGTCGATGCTGGATGGTGTGTTCGCGGAGACCTACAGGATACTGGTAAACGGCGGCAGGGCCTGCGTTAACATCGCAAACGTAGGACGCAAGCCATACATCCCGTTCCATTCCTTTGTAATCTCATCGATGCTAAAGAACGGCTTTCTCATGCGTGGGGAGGTAATCTGGAACAAGGGCGCGGGTGCCGGAACGTCTACTGCGTGGGGAAGTTGGATGTCTGCAAGCAATCCCACATTGCGCGACACGCATGAATACATCATGATGTTCTCCAAGGGCAGGTTCAACAGGACAGCCGGCAAGAACACGATAAACAGGGACGAGTTTCTGGAGTATACCAAAAGCGTGTGGACATTCAATCCTGAGAGCGCAAAGAAGGTTAATCACCCCGCACCGTTTCCAGCAGAGCTGCCCTACAGATGCATACAGCTCTACACATTTGAGGACGATGTCATCTTTGATCCGTTCTGTGGATCAGCGTCTACTGCAGTAGCGGCGATACGATCCAACAGGCACTTCCTGATGGTGGACAATAACAGGAAATATGCCTCGATTGCAAGAAAAAGGATCAAGGACGAGCTTGCCCAGACAAGACTTGGTTAATCCTCTGACCAGTATCTTTCCCATTTTTCGTACACGTCTATTTTTTCGTCGGTCCTTCTTTGCCAGTTTATCTTTATCCTGCGGGTGCCGCTGTCTGCAATCATGCCCCTGATTGCCTCCGGCGAGTATTCCACGCCTCTTGGGTTGGTTCCTCTGGGAGGCACTTTCAGGTATCCCCCGCTTCCAAGTCTGTTGAAAATTCTGTCCTGCACTGCTACCGGAATATGGTAAAAGCCTCCGTCCTCTGCATCCCATACGATCCTAGCCAGGATCATGTCTGCCTTTGGAGTGTATGACTTGACGAATTTGTCTATCTTGTCCCAATCAACCGTCCATACTGACTTTATTCCAGCAAAGCTAACGCCTGTCTTTGTCTTGATGGATATCGGATTTCCAAAGAGGACTACATCCGTCTCCGCCTCCGTTATTGGCAAATCGTCACTTACATTGTCCTTGCCGAAATAGTACCTTAGCAACGCTATGATTATCCTCTCCCTTACGGAGCCTATCTCCATGCCTACTCTTCCGCCCCTTGATGCCTCAATCTCCGCAATTCTAAACAGATAGGGCATCTTGTTCCTGATTTTTGATATTATGGTTGTATCTGTGAACATGTCTGAGACTTTATGCATGAGCCAAGTAATCATGTGTTTTATAAACACCTTGTCATGAACAGTCTTCCCAAATGTTAGCACCCAGGCCACGTATCTGAAGGGGGTTCTGCCGTAACCGTTTAGGGCCAGCGTAAACAATTTCCCTGATTCATGATCATCGGTGGCAGTGTGGTGTACCATATCGATAAGTTTAGGGCCAGCGTAAACAATTTCTCTGATTCATGCCTATGATCAAGTATTCAGGTATTGGTGGCCTAAGCAATTACTTGTTGATCTATTACGAATGTGTTACGCGTCAGGCCATTTTTTGGATACATCTGGGAAGGCTAGTTATCCTAGTATGTTGCATAACCCTGCCTAGATTAGGATAATCTTGGTCGGTTCTGTGAAGTTATAGGGACCCAGAAATACAGATATTCTCTGAATTGAAAAATCATGCCTAAGTGGAATTCTTGTCTAATGAGGCGTTCTGAATGATTGTCTTCCACTTGTTCTTTCCTTCCACTGTGATCATGGCTGCCTCTGCTGGTGTCTTGCCATTCAATGCAGGGTGTTTTTTGGTGAAGTTATAGTATGCTTTCATTCCCTCAATTATGGGAGTGTCCATCTTCTTTAGACCTCTAAAGACCTTCTCACGATCCCTGATCTCTCCATTCAACCTCTCCATCTTGTTGTTATTGTCCCTGTCTCTCTTTGCTGCAATATGGATGTGTCTCACATTGTTTGTGCCTTTTCCAAACACCTTTTTTGATGATTTCATATATGTTGGGAGTCCGTCAGTTATGAAGTTCCTGGGTGATTTGCCAGCCTGTAATTTTGTCAACTGTAGTAAATTGCCTGCATTATGCTGGAATTTGTTATCTGCCATATCAGAGGCTAGCCAATACCTGGTATCATCATCCATAGAGGCAAACAGATAGTTCTGGTTTCCTGCTACTTTTACCCATATCTCGTCTGCTCTGAACCAGTCGCCAACCCTGGGAACTATACTATTAAGGTAGGTTGAGGCCATTGAAGAATACTCGCATATCCAGTTATAGATTGTACGATAGCTTACCTCAATCTCCTCTTGCTCTAGGCAGTCTGCAATGTCCCTGACTGACATTCCCCTGTAATACATTGTCAAGGCTCTGGTAATTATCACATCCCGGTATCTCATCTTCTCAAAGCCAAAGTTTGCAGTAAACTTTCTCTTACAATCATTGCACTTGTAAATCTGTAAATTACCTGACTTGTTTTTCGGGAGTCCCTTTTTGATGATATTGCCAGAGTCACAGAATTTGCAGAGATTCAGCTGTGACCTCTCCATGATTCTGAATCCGTCATGGGCAAACGTGTTATTCTTGCAGTATTCCAGGATTACCTTGATGTGTTTGCAGTAGGATTTTCTGATCTGATGATCTGGGCACTCACAGATCAAGCCATTCCCAATCCTTGAGACAATATAGTATTTGGAGGGATCAGGCTGGGACCTCACCTTGAACTTGTTCTCTCCCACGATTTGGGAAGCGTGGTTTTCCATCTGCATTATCTGCTTGGCACGTTGGATTCTTGGATTCATGCGTAATGCCCCTTGAAAATTAATATAGTAAAAACAGAAAACAGGTTCAAGGACTCAGACAACACCAGTCTCTTCATTGGGAATTCCACTCCCTCTGACTTTTGTTTCTTCATTGTCATTCTTGCTGTTTTCATACTTCTATAATAGAAGTAATCTAATATATAGTTATCCCTATTATAGAAGTAACACATAAATGGAAATGTGATGTAATAACAAGCATGGGAAGTACAACGATAAAGAAAGTCAGAGGTAAAGAGTATCTCTACTATTCCTACTATGATAATGGAAAAAAAATATCGTCATATTGTGGATTAGCAGGAAAACCAGAATCAAGCAGAAAGGCATACGAGTATGAGATGGAAGAATTGACAAAACAAAAGCAGCTGATCGTCAAGAGACTGGCAACGCTTACAAAAAAGATACAGTGTGTTGATACATAATGCAGAAACAGTTGGGAAGCCCGAACAGCATAACTTTTGAGCTAAAAAGGAACAGTACGATTGGTATGATTGTAGGAGAGCCATAAATTGTCATATCCTCTCTCCCCCCCCCCCGATAAATGGACAAAATACACTGTACTATGGTGATAATCTAGATATTCTACAAGAACACATCAAAGATGAATCCATTGACCTGATTATCTTGATCCGCCTTTTAACTCAAAAATTAACTATAATATAATTTTCAAAAACAAAAACAAAAGTGATTCTCCTTCACAGATTCAGGCCTTTGATGATACATGGTCATGGACTAGTGAATCTGAATTTACGCTTAGCCAATTAATGAATACTAAGATATCTTCGGTGATGGCTGGATTGTATGAAATAATTGGATCAAACAATTTGATGGCATATTTAGTAATGATGGCAATAAGACTAATTGAATTGCACAGAGTATTGAAAAATACTGGAAGTTTGTATCTTCATTGTGACCCGACAGCCAGTCATTATTTGAAAGTGATCTTAGATGCTATTTTCGGAATAGATAATTTTCAAAACGAGATCGTATGGAAACGTTACGGATCTCACAATGATTCAAAAAAATATTCAAACACTCATGACATAATATTGTATTATGCAAAAAACAAGAATAGTAGAATCTGGAACAAAATTTATCTAAGCTATGATGCAGAGTATGTTAAAAGCGCATATTTCTATAGTGATGAAAATGGAGCATATACTACAAGTCCATTACAAGCTAGAAGTCTATCTGGTGGCGGATATACTTATGAATGGCGTGGAATTGTAGATACATGGAAGTTTTCCAAGGAAAAATTAGAAGAAATGGATAATCAAGGGTTGATTCATTGGCCAAAAACAGGATCTATTCCAAGACGTAAAGTGTATCTGAAAAATGCAAAAGGTCGTCCAGTATCTGATATGTTTCTTGACATTAAATCATTATCTAGTTCCCACAAGGAACGAATGGGATATCCCACTCAAAAACCTCTTTCACTTCTGGAAAGAATTATTTCTGCATCCTCAAATGAGGACGATGTGATTTTAGATCCTTTTTGTGGTTGCGGCACGGCTGTAATAGCTGCTGAAAAACTTCATCGCAATTGGGTCGGGATAGATATAACACATTTAGCTGTAAGCCTCATTGAAAAAAGGCTGTATGACTCATTTAGAATAAAATCAAAGATTATTGGGATTCCACAATCGCTAGAAGCTGCTAAAAAACTAGCAAACAGTGACAAATTTCAGTTTGAATTATGGGCAGTAAGCCTCATACCAAAACTGCATTCCAATCAAAGACAGGTTGGAGGTAAAGGCATTGATGGAAGAGGTCAGATCATGGTTGGTCTGGACAAGGATAGCAAGCCAAAATACGAAAAGATAATTGCATCAGTTAAGGGTGGAAAGAATTTAGCACCAAGCATGGTAAGAGATCTTGTAGGTACAGTGCAAAGCGAGAAGGCAGCATTTGGTATATTCATTTGTCTGAAAAAGCCAACCAAAAAAATGCTCGAATCTGCTACAAAGGGAGGAATCTACGAAACACCATTGGGTAAAAAATTCCAGAGTACAGATTTACACAATAGAGGATTATTTTAACGGATTAAAACCAGATATTCCCGATATTGTTGATACCATGAAAGCAAAAAGACAGGAAAGAGTAGAAAGAGGAACGCAAACTACCCTTTAGGAGGTCTCTATAACTTCACAGAACCTCTTGGCCAAAGATGGCTTTGAAAAACAAGTTGTGCAACAAACTATCGATAAGATCAATATTAAATTAAATAATGTTCCCAAAATGGCATGCCAAGCGGAATATTTGTAAAATTTGAAAATCCTATGGATCTGAAACCAAAGTTTTCCAGAACGTTTACGTTTAAGCATGAAGTTGATGGAGAGGCTGTCACCGGCGTGATACAGCTAGACAAAGACGAATCAGAACAGAAGGCAGACGACATTGCCATTTTAAACTGTGAACTGATCGATTATGTTCAAGTTGGCAGAAACACCAGAAGGAAAGATGAGAAAACCAACCGATATTTTATAGAGACAAAATATGTCCTAGTTCCGACAATGTTTAGATTCCAGATAATTGACAATAATTTTGTCAAAATCAATGGTGTTAAAGAGAAGCCATATGTGATCAAGGCTCTCACAATTGCACTTGGCAGCAACAGAAATCAGGCAAGGCCCGTATATAGCTACGAGCATAAATCCATCGGCATCGCTCAACCGATACACACATAGATCCCTGCATTCCATGCGTTGTCATGACATCAGACAGCACGGATCTCAGAACGGAATGCAAAAGGGAGAGAAACTTTACGATCGGAAGAAGGATACTTGCAGTACACATGGTCT
>RKRY01000136.1 GCA_007571135.1 Candidatus Nitrosopumilus sp.
AAATTTATCATGGCTTCGTTCGTCAGGCAGTCGTATGCCTGATCTTCAACATTGCGTAATCATTTTTGCTTCTATGGGAGCGAGGCGGCTTGCGTGCCATACGGTCAGTCGGGTTTACGGTAATCTGATTTTTGACAGCATGCTCTCTTTTGTCCCGAATAGTGCGTGTGCGTGTGTCTTTCTCCTTGTTTTGTCTTTATGTGTAAGATGAGCTGTCCCATTTACCTGTCATTGCAGCCAGGTTGGAAAAGACTGTTGTAGCTGTTGTATGTCACCGATTCTTTGAATCTGCATGCAGTTTTGCAGTAATAGGAATTAACCGCCTTTTGCAGGCTCATATATCTGATGTTTCTGTACACACTGCTCTGACCAAGACCAAACAAATATCCTGTCAATTCACATACAAGATACGACTGACAGTAGACAGGCGGCATGCCAGTCAGTTTTTTATTTTCAGGTCAATTTTCGGCCGGTTCCAATTCCTTGTTTCTTCTTTCTGGACAAACCTCATTGTCTTCTTACTCTATTTGATGATTCGTCTTGACATCCTTTAGAATCACATCAAATTGTTGCATGTCGCTCCAGTAAAAGAGCATCGGATGATTTTGGTTTTTTCGAGTTCCTTGCATGTTAACATGGGATAATCGGGTTTTTAATACTAGCAGAAGAAACAACGTAAGGATCTGTTTCTTTTCTGACACCAGATGTTACCTCACTTTTTCTTTGTACTTCAGTGACATGGAGATAATGTGATTCAAATCTGCGGTGGATCATAATTACTTTTGATAAACGATGGTGGAGGTATCAAGGGCAGGGGCTGAAGAATCTGTCGCCATTGTATTCCACCCTACAGGAGTTGTAGAGGGCCTGATATTTTTGCTCATTGTATGACAGCCATCTATCATTTAGAATTCTGATATGGTCCCTATTACGAACCAGTACATCACAAAATATTGATTCTGTTGGTAACGAGTCAGATTTTGTGCAGTTGCATGTTTGGCATGCAAGTACACAGTTATACGGTTCTAGAGAAAAAACAAAATTAAACGGTATGACATGATCCACGTGATATTTTGTTATCCCTTGCTTGCAGTAAAAGCAAACGTTTTCCTGTAACCTTTCCATCCTAAGTTGGATTTCCTTGTTAAGGTTGGTTCTTGGCGGGCTATTCAAGTGAGATTCTACCTTGGTGGTAATTCGTGGAATGTGGGGATTTATTTTTTCAAGGTATTTTGAGATCACGTAATTTAAGCCAAATTTTAGAGTGGTCTTGTGCATGTGTAAAAAATTTATCAAATCCTGGTCTACGGATATCGTGTTGGCATCAATCTTCTTGTAAAGATCATTCATGTCCGTCTTCAAATGCACAAGTACCTCTCTTCGCATACTCATGGTTATCACCTTCTTGCGGAACTCTGCCATATTCTTGGCCGCAAGATCCTTAGTTGTCGGAGGTTTTTTATCAGGATCATGTGCTGCCTTTATGATTCGGGTTATGTTGGCATCTTGCAGGTCCTGTGATTGCCTCAGGCGAAAGCTGTACTCCATATCCCAGTAGAACTTTGCAAAGCGGATGGCGATAAAATTAAGATCTATCAAAAGTCTGCCATTCTTTTTTTCCAGCCATTGGTTGCCAACAATTTCATCATCTGTTTTTGGTCCGTCAAGATCTCCGATGTCCAACAAGGCCTTAAGAAATACCGGCTTGTAGGTACTGGCCATCCTAGATGCGTTCTTGAAAAAGGTTGAAAACATTCTGGAAAAATCCTCATTTTTTGGAGATGTTACCAAGACTGTTACAAGGTGATTTTTGCTGGTTATAAGTATCATCAAGGCAATTTCTGCAAAATCATGCAGTCGTGCTTCTGATCTACTTATGATATGTGGCTAGATCTATGTATCATCCTTTTCAGACTCTTGAATCTGCTCATTCAGATACGTATTGACAGGGAGATCTCTTGTAGGATTACAAACAAAATCCATCCTGTGATAAACAAATATTGCAATGCGATAAAATTTGTCGAGTTATACAAGAGGTTTAGTGATAACTCGTAAACCGCGCGTATTTGACTCGTCTCAAAACTGACGGATTGTGTATATGACCGTCCCATCAATGTAAACAGGCGTAATCGGTCAAGTCACATAAAGGAACTTGTAAAAAATGGGTGTTCATAGCTTTCATGCTGTATATTTTTCAACAACCTGCTAGATTTTGCATGATTAATTGAAGTTATCAAATCTGACTTGACCGATTACAGACAGGCCAAGGTTTCTCTTGTAATAACTGCCTTGCCACGTGCCCGGGCCGTTTCTCTGCCATACTGCTTACCACCGTTCCTGCTTGTCAGCATGACAAGTTCGGACCTCTTGCATTTAAGAAATGATTATGTTCTTTACGTAAAGCGCCATATTTTTTGTTCATACCGTTGTCATATGTAAAATATGTGGAAGTTAAACGATCAGAATGCTCCGTTTAACGAGATTTTGAATAATATTTAGAAATTCATCATCAGAGATCTTACCCTCAGACCACCATCCAGCTGGATCCTTTACCCAAGATGGAATCTTCCACTGGGATTTGGCCACAACCTCCCTTTCGGGAACCCAAAGTATCTGTTTTTCAAAAAGAAGATCCGCTACTTTTAGGAATTCATAGTCAGAAATTTGTTGGTTGGACCACCAACCTGCGTTTTGTTTTACCCATGCTGGGATCACAGGCATTTCAGGAGGCAGTCCCTTTTCAAAACCGCTGATCTCCACAACGCCTTGTGAGCTAGGTTCGACGGTGTATGCGACATGCCAAAATCCCATCTCATCCATACTCTGAATAAATTCAATTGGTTCACCGTCCATGGTTACTGAAAACTGTTCATCTCCAGAAATTGGCGGAAATTCAAAATTTGCATAAGTTTCCAAAGGATAACTGTTGTATCCCTTCATAGTCATGCTTGTACCTGACTCGTCAAACTTTGCTGCATAGTACCATGCGCCAGAATCATATCTGAAATGAAAGTCACCGTCATTTTTCTTTGCCACAGCAGGAACAACGGTAGTGTCAACTGGCGCAAAACAGCTGTAGTAAAAGACATCGTCAGTTACTGAAGGATCCGGATACATGGAGAATTCAACGATCTCCCCGGGTTTTATCTCCCCAATCTGCCTTATATTTTGGCCAATGTCCAACACTCTTTCATATCCGTGAATCACTGCATAGATTTTTGGATTATGGATTGTTTGATCACCGATATTTTGAATTCTTCCGGTAAGATGGCCATCATCATGTTTGATCAAGGTCTCATCATACAAGATTTGAATTGGAACGGGGTCTTTCTCGGTCATTTCGTAGGCAAGTTCTGCCTGAAGCAGTTTCGGAGATTGGGTTTTGACATCATGAAATTTTATTTTGAAAGGGATTTCACTGTATGGAGGCAATGGAACATGCAGTATCGTTTTTGATACAATGCTCTCATTATCGTCTACTGAAACTGTAACTGCTGGAAGGATCGCGTATTCAAGCTCATTTTTGATGTTTCCCACAACAGTATAGATTCCGTTTGAATCATAGTATCCAACATATTCATGCTCCGGAATAAAGACTTCTTCGGCAAAAGTAGGTGTAGGCAAGAAAAGAGACAGCGATAGGACTACAAGAGTTCCAATTGCACAGGGACTCTTGAGACTAAAGAGAGTTGACGATATCCTCGAATCCAGATGCTGATCTTTCAAGCAGGCTTGGGTTATACTCCTCAATTAATTTATCAATAAGGCCCCGTACCTTGATGTAATATAGCTTTTTCATCTCCACAACCCTGACTTCAACAAGTCCATCTTCTATAATTTGTGAAAGATAAAGTGATACTGTAGATGAAGATCTCCTTACTTTTGTAACTAATTGACTAAAGGCCAGTCCATCATCATCTTTGATTAACGCAAGTAGTAGCGCACGCGGCGTATCCCTTCGTAGCGCCTTAATCACTACCGACTCTTCTTCTGTAATTTTTGGCGAAAAGAATCTTGCCTGCCTTGGTCCCCTAACAACTTTGATAGCCCCGTTTTTTTCTAATTTTCTAACATAGTGACTCAGAACTCCGTTTTTTAATCCAGAGGATCTCATTAATTCACGGAATTGAATTCCCGGGTTTTGCTCAATTATCTGTTGCAGTTGAGAATTCCTGTCAGTCACTTCTAAACACTCCTAACGCCAGCAATCCCAATGTTGCAAAGGTCAATAAATGTCCCACCTCAGATAGGGGCATGAATTCAAAGTCAAATACCGATGGCCAGGTGGCATCTACAAGTAGTGTGAATTCTGCTACAATAAGATTTGCAAATGCGATTGCGCTAAGCAAAAGTCGTCTTGTTCTTAGTCTGCAATATGCAAGGCCTGCAAGAACAGAGATGAAAACTGCAAGTGAGATTCCACCTATATGCAGGAAGATGTGGACAATGTGATAGCCATGCAGCAGATGAGGAATGATAATCGGCAAGGCAAGAATCGCAACAACTCCTGTAATGACTATGGAGAACAGCGCCGACTTTCTTTCTACGACTCTTTTATGTTGAAACAATGAGATCAAACTCCGGTTTGTCCATTTAAAACGACTGGTTCAATTATCGAAAGATAGATGATCAAAGACGAATGATTCCCTTTTGAATCAAAAATTCCAATCCTTGAATGAACGTTGCATCGTCAATCAGTCCGTTTCCCCACCATTCTGCATTGTTGCGAACCCAGCTAGGAATTTCTTCATACCCTGAATCCTGTTGCTGGGTCGGAGGAACCTGAATGATCTCATTTTTTATCAGATATTCAACTGCCTGAATGAACGTTGCATCGTCAATTTGATCATCAGACCACCACAATGCATTGTTGCGAACCCAGCTAGGAATTAAGGTTGTGGCCTGGCCAACCCCCCTATCAACTACTACGGGAATCGTTGTTTGAGCTAGATCATTTCCGTCCAAGTTGTAAAAATTCAAATGGATTATTCCTGTTATCCCTTCAGGGATAAAGAATTCAGCTGAGTTATGCTTGCCTTTGGAATCAGTACTGACACCGCTTTGCTGATGAAGAATCCTGCTGCCTTGGAAGATGGTAAAATCATAGCTTGTCGATACTGGTCTATTCTTTAGAAAAGTGTCAGTTACATCAAAATTTATTTTTGCATTAGAGTTTGACTGCAAGTGTTCCGGTTCCCAAGATACCAGAATTCTAAATTGGCCATTTTCAGTCACAGAACTCAGATGGGGGAGATCCATGTTTGGCCTAATCTTGAAATCCATCCGGTTTTGGTTGGAACCGTTTTCTAAAATGTTAAAGAGTTCCTTCTGATAAATGACAAAGTGAACAGTTCTGTGTTCGGTAAAAAAATCATCTATATTTACTACATCTTCAGAGAGATCCACCCCATTGACATTTAGTGTAAATCCGGAAACAAGCAAGTCGCCAAATGATTTGGGAATGGAGAGCTCCACATGAACTACCGATGTTTGGTTGATGCTGATCTCAGTCCATTCAAAAGGCATGGTGTAACTAATCTCCCTCAATTCTGAATTGTATTGAAAATCGGAGATCTTGTCATAGTATGTTATGACGTCTAGAGTTTGAGATCCGAAATGTTCGTCGTTAACTGTATGACTGGTAGTTTGGGCTATTGATATTCCGGCGTTGAATACAAGTGGCTCTGAAAGTACATTAGAATATCCGTCTACAGCAAGTACAGAGACATCGAATTTGTACAGCCCTCCGCTGCTAAGATCAGGTCCCCTAACGTGAATCATACTGCTTTCCAAGCCCAATAGCGAACCAAGGATATTGCTGTTACTCTCTTCTTCTAAAATTATTTCGTCTGTATCCTCAGAAACAAAATTAAAGACTAGGAATCCGTTGTCTGCATCAAA
>RKRY01000045.1 GCA_007571135.1 Candidatus Nitrosopumilus sp.
GTTTGGCACGCTGATGACGTGCTTTCTGACATGGGAGCGGAGAGGGGCAAGCGTGTCAGAGATGCTGCTGAGAATACTCGTGGCGACTTAACCGGGTACCAAAGGAGGGTTTAAAAACACAATTTCCAGACTGCGGGACAACAGGATTCATCTTAGATATTCCAAAGTGCATGCAACGAGAGAGCAGTTGACAGATTTATGTCAGAGCGTATAACGCATGTTATGTCTGGTAACACTTTGGCAAAAAAACACCTAATTATCCCTGATATTCACAATGATTTTCAAGCGGCAGAAAAAATAATTCAACATGAGAAACCCGACAAGATAGTTTTCCTTGGAGATTATTTTGACAGCCTTTATGATGCTGACAGCGATGCTACAAAAACTGCCCAGTGGCTTGTAAAATCCTTAAAATTAAAAAACCGAATTCATCTTTTTGGCAACCATGATCTTGGATACATGACAGCCAATCCTAATTTGAAATGTTCTGGTTTTGCAGAATCAAAATACCATTCAATCAAAAGACAGTCTGTCCCATGGGAAGAGTTGAAGGCATATCACTGGTTAGATAGGAATTGGCTTTGCACACATGTAGGTGTATCTTGTGATTTTCTCAAGCAACAAGGCTCTCCAAAAGCGGATTCCATTCAGAGAGTTTTAGATCTCTCAAAGAAAGATTTGGAAAATATTGATGACCCTAATTTTACCCATTCATTTTTCCAAATTGGCTTTTTGAGGGGCGGATCAAATATCGTGGGTGGGCCCTTATGGTGTGATTTTGATGAATTTGTACCTATTTCTGGCCTAAATCAGATATTTGGGCACACAAAATCCGATTCTGTAAGGTTTAATCAAACTGAGAATTCAAAGAACTATTGCATAGATACAGGCCTTAGCCATTATGCCGTTTATTACGAACAAGCAGTAAAAATCAAAGAAAATCCCATGCCACCAAATGACTCGAAATTTTAAATAGAATTGCCAGCGAAAAAAGTATGAGTGTGCATGCATCCCATAAATGCTAGAGGCTCGATCTGGATGGAAAATGAATTACAGATAAAAGAACTTGTAAGATTCTGTACCGCAGCTCATTTTGATAAATTAAACCTTGCAATTTCACAAACCAAGCTCATGAAGTTCTTGTACAAAGCAACTACTGAAATTTCAGATGACAATCCCTTGAAAAATTCTATTCCTTTTTACTGGTACATTCATGGACCTTACTCTGAACCACTGTTAAAAATAACTAAACAATTGTTGCAGGAAAATATTCTAAAACGTGACGGGAAGAGATACATTGCATCTAAAACAAGATTGTGTGAACATGATATTCATTTAGAAGAAATACGAAACGCGTTAATCAAAATACTAAATTCTTCTGCCGCTGTAAGCGCAAACACTGTAATTGATGAATTATATGCCCACGAGGCACCTTATGGATTTTACATTTCATACAAAAGCAGATTTTGTGCAATCCTTCACAACTATTTCCATGATAAAGATTCTAGATTCAAACACAAGCAACTAGAGAACATGTTGCATACTACAATTGGCGAATTGCCAAACAAGCCTCTATTTTCACGATTCAAATATGCTTATCTTGATTTCATCGACATCATGCTCCAGATACTCAAAGAGGATTTGTCTGAGGACAATAAACGGCATCTTGAGAATGTTACTTGGAAGTTATTTGAAACGTTTGCAAAAGGTGTCAGAATATTACATCATGATTCCTATTTTGAAGACAGAATCGATGGATGGAAAACACAATTCGAAGATTCTATAAATGAAATGGAGCAAAACATTGATCAATTACATGGCTTGTCCAAAAGGCTAGGTTCGAAGAGCACCAATCTGATGGACTTTCAGAGCCTAATGAATAAGATTTTGAACCTAAAATCTAAAGATGAGCTGGTGATGGTGTCATTTTTGCCCCCAAAAAACGATGCGGAATTAAACTATGGTAAAATCGATGCAGCCTTGTTTAAGAAGATGAATGATGATGAGTTTGAAGCTTTACTCAAAAAGTTTGAAAATTCCCACAATGCAATAATCCATCATTCCACAAAAAAAGCCATGGCCTCTACTACCTATAGATTGCTGGCAACATAATTAGGCTTAAAGGAATTCCTGGACCTTTGTTTATTCTTGGAATTAGACTCCTAGCTTGATATCCGTGCTTTTGAAATATTTTCTCTATTTCTGATTTTATTTCTGCAATGGCATACCACATTCCTGAAAATTTCTCTTTGAATCTTGTCTCCAAATCCTCCTTTTCGTACCAATTTACATCAAAAAATTTTGTCATAACATTTGCAATTCCGGCTGAAATCTCCTGGTCCACCTCCTGTCTGCTAAAGACTTCATGATCAATTGAGATTATCTTTTTGCCTGCATTGTCCCAAACAAAATTTCTGTTGTCCCTGTCCCATAATCCTAGTGCATATGCAAATGCTCCATTTTTTGCAACTTCATCAAAGAGTTTTTCCAGTTCATCCTCATTTAATGACGATGGGTTGAGACTATCGAGATCTATTCTTCTATTTCGCGTTCCCCAGTCAATTAGAAGGCAATCCCCTCCTCTCCACTTGTCACCATTAATTGGAAATCCTGAAATTCTCTTTACTTTGTAATTGCCTATGGCCAGCATATCTCTGACTTCATTTACAACATATTCTGCCAAATGCGATGTGTTTGCATCATACTTTAGTTTGACACTTGCGAAATTTTGATTGTTTATGTTGAGCCCGTATTGCTTATCCTCTTTAACTGACCTGCCTGTCCCTGCTGCGATGCCATCTAGTACCTTACATGTATAGCCCATAAAATCTGACAAGACTGCATTAATTCTAAGATGATCGCCATCGTCAATTTCATACTCGCCTATCTTCACACTCTCACACTCCGTAGCCTTTTTTTAAATTATGTCCCAGAACTGGCATGCTGACAAATCTAGTCTGCTGCATAAACCCCCACATCCATGACTTTGATGATCTGTGGGAATGGTGGGCACTGCTGTTGCATACTGTATCAGTTCTACCATGATGAATTATTTACAACAGGCATGTAGTTTAACGAATTATTAATCTCTTGAATAATCTGCTGCCCCCTCTGGGAGATCTGACTTTCTTACACATGTTATGACACTCTGTCTCATTAGGGAGCTGCAGAATCATAGAAACCTGCGGCAGATGCTACATCCGATCAGCTACCTTCCATGGCCTGTCCTATCACTAAAAGTTTCAAACAGATCAGTGAGGTCATCAGAAATCATCCAAACGGCCGGCTTTGGGATCAGTTCGAGATTTCTTCAGGCTCGACATCCCAACATTTAAGATATCTGGGAGTGAATCTTAGATATTGAATCCTAGGATTTTTGTCGGAGTAGCAGTAGCTGCACTGGCAGCAATTCTTGGAGGAATTCTGGTTATGGGGCCATCAATTGCAGTTGAGGATCAAATTACAGCTTCTTCTGAGACTCAGAATACGTCCCAGGCAGAACCTCTCCAAATCACACTAGATGATATCTCTGTTACCAGAATCTCTGAACGTACTGCTACTATAGAAATAGCGTTTGAGATCACAAACCCGAATCAGCGTTCTATGATAGTCCAAGTCATGGACTATCAACTGTTTGAAACCGGCTATTCGGAGACTGAACAGATTTCCGGCGGCCAAATCGGAACCCGCCCGGAAGGAATGGTCGAATTCGGATCAAACTACTATACTTTACTTGGTGAGAATTCAATCATCTTAAGAGACAAAATCACCTTGAGAAACTCTGGAAACACTCCTGAACTGTGGTCGGCTTTAGAGACTAATACCGCATCGTGGAAAGTCTCCGGTGATGTCTTTTACAATCTGAGTTCTATGACCAGCGGACAAGAAAACGAGCTGCACTTTGAATTTACAAAATAAGCCTATAGTATCATAAAATTTGAAGATTATGATATTTTGTTTTTAGAGGGAAATTATTGACAAAGTTATAAAAGCACGTTTCGTGGGCTCTTATCAAATGGCAGAAGCAAGCATGGCCGCATATGGCGCGGCAGCCGGAGTTGCAATTGCATTAGCAGTGGTAACCTTCGCATTACGTGGTAAGGGACATCCGGAACCACTCGACTAAGGAATCTTCCTTTACAATATTTTTCATTTTACTACCGAACCTAGTCTGCCTTGTTCAAACCCAACATCTCTGCCAATGAGACCTGCTTGGTGTTCTTCTTCTTGGTGTAGCACCTCTCATAGTATTGACAGCCTGAGCACTCTGATGACGGCTCAAGAATTGGAGCTTTTTGTTCTTTTAGGAGACTGTTCAGAACCCTGACCCTCCTAATGACTTCCTCGAACATCTTTTTGCTTCTTGTAAGCGAGAATGTTGTCTCCCTTCTGTCGCCGGTGATGTAGATGATCATTCCATCTGGCTTGTCATAGATCCACAGGCATGCATTCAGATACAAAATGTCATCTGCTATGGGATTCTCCAACTCGTCGTTAGCTGATCTGAACAGGAGAATCGAATCATCGACGATCATGTCTGCTTGGGCCTTGACCTGAATGTCTTCAAGCGCAAACTCTTTTGGCTTGCTGCCATATTGCAGTCTTCTTAATAGTCCGGAAAGCAACTCGTTAAACCCCCTCCTCTCAATCTCTTTAGGATCGACTCTGTCATAATATGAGCGCCTCAAACACCTGACAACTTCCTGAAGGTGGATCTTCCGGATGTTCTTAGAGTCAATCTCGATTTCAAGTTCCCTGCCGATTGAATCAAGCGAACTTTGAATAATTGCTCGAAAATCCCTGTCTCCCATCATGATATTTACCTTCTTTCCTGTCTTCTTATGTTTAACTCATTATCTGGGTCAAAAACTTTGAAATTTTGTCTGCAAAGGCCAGAGTGACAAAATGTGTCCCAAATCCCAGGACTGCGCCTACGATCAGATTTCCTGTTCCAAAATAGATGCCTAGGAATATCCCAAGTGGAGGCAAGGAGAAGATCATGGCCATGAAGGCACTAATCCAGATAGTATTGATTACAATCTCAGTTGAAATGTCGTTCTTTTTCTTGGGAAATCTGATCATTTTGGGACAACTACTATCCTTCTAAAATCATCTTTGACATTGTAGTCTCAGTTGGAATCTTTTGTTCTACTGCGTATGCGATTGCTGCCATGTTTCTGACCTCAAACATCGTCAATTTTGTAATGCCGATAATTGTAGCAAAACTGAACATCTTTGTAAATGCCCTTGCAGAAGAATGGTACAACGACATCTCAAATGCCCTCTCAAATTCTGCTACTGCATCTAATTCACCTTCAACTTCGGGAATCAGAGACCTGTATCTTGTATTTGAGAGTTCGGCAAAGGCATCCCTGATTGATGCGGCAGACATCATTCTTCCAAGCAGTTCCCTTGGGACAGATGGCGTTTGTGTTACGATCAGATCTTCAATCTGCGAGTCATCCAAACCCCAGAACTTGCCCCTGATTACACTAAGAAGGTTGTAAAAATCTATATCGGTTCCGACTAACTTGATGACATCCCTGTCCCTGATATTCTTCAACGCACGGCCCAACTGCTGGTATAATATCTTGTCAAAATACGTGTCGAAAATCTGGATGTTCTTCCTTTCATTGTACAACGCAACTGCCTTGGAGATCTCTTCTCCAAATTGGACAGAGCTCAGACTTGCAACAGCCTCCTCTAGATCCTTTGCAACCAGAGCCTTGACAATGATGTCCCTCTGCTTGATCAATTCCTCAGCCCGTAAATTGATGTGAGTCTCAATCTCCTCTTGGGATTTCCCAAGTACCTTGCCTTTGAGGATCTGCTTGAGATTTGA
>RKRY01000125.1 GCA_007571135.1 Candidatus Nitrosopumilus sp.
AGAGTACGGATAGAGTACGGATAGAGTACGGATAGAGTACGGATAGAGTACTTCCTTCATACAATGGGGGCTTAAGTTAGGCGACATTTCAGTGTATCTGCAAGGAGCAGTCTTCCCAGATGTACCCAAAAAACGGCCTAACGTGTAGCACATTCGAAACGTAACCTGTTAAGTCGTATAAAAGAATTTGTAAAAAATGGAAGTTCATAGCTTACATGCGGTATATTTTTCAATAATTTGATAAATCTTGCATAATTTGTTGAAATTGTCAAAGATGACTTAACCGATTACTTCGAAACAGATCAATAAGTAATTGTTCATGTCATCCATGCCTGAATACTTGATCCTAGGCATGAATCAGGAAAATTGTCTACGTTGGACCTAAACAGTTACGGCAGAACCACCTTCAAATACGTGGCCTGGAGGCCAACATCTGGGAAGACTGTATATCTGAAGGTCTCCATGATATCATATGCATGAGTTGGTGTTCCATGTAATCATATCGATAAGCGATATCTCCCATCCCTGATGATTTTTGCTAGTCATTTATCAAACTGATCTCAATCTCTAAAAGATGATTCTGGCATTAGATCCCAATCTCTTTTTTGAGTAAATCCAAGGTTAATTTAGGATCGGCCTTTCTCTTGGTTTTTTGCATAACTTTGCCAACCAGAAAATTAAGTGCTTGGGGACTGGATCTTGCCTGCTCTACAGCCTGAGACTCTTCAGAGATGACCTTTTGAATAATTTTGATCAATTTATCCGTATCAGACAGATTTCCCAAATCTAATTCAGAGATTATTTGGGACAGCTCCTTTCCGGTCCTTACCATCTCATACAATGCATCTTTGGCAGAGTTTCTTGAAATTTTATTTGATTGGATTGATTCGGCCAAATCCCTGAGATGCCCTGGGGTAATTTGAGACGACTCCTTTTTCTCCCTTGTATCAACAAGACCCATCAAATCAGTAGTAATGATGTTGGCAATCTCTTTTGCAGTAGAATCAGAATGGGCCGCCTCAAACAGATCTGAATAAAATTTGTCTGAAGCCAGTACGCCTGCGACTTGCATAGGAATGTTGTACTTTGATCGATACCTCTCTTTTTTGGATCCTATGCTTTCAGGCATTTCAGACTTTAATTTTTGATGAATTTCAGGTTCAATGGTAATCCAAGGAATATCACCTTCCAAAAGATATCGATAGTCTAACGCCCCTTCTTTTGAACGAGAAGATACGGTGATCTTTCTTTTATTGTCCCAATGTCTAGTTTCTTGAACAACCTCAATCTCCCTCGAATGCAGACTTTGTTGCCGGATAATTTCAAAGTGTACTGCCTTTTCCAGATCATGAAATGATCCAATGTTTTTGATTTCAACTTTTTTGCCGCCCTTGATAGACACGTTAGCATCAGCTCTCATTGCCCCATCCAAGCTGGGATCAGATACACCTAGATTTTCCAGCAGATCAGATAAGATATTCAAAAAGGCTCTGACTTGTTTTGGTCCTTCAAAATCAGGCTCTGTCACAATCTCGACTAGAGGCGTGCCTGCCCGGTTATAATCTACTAGGGCAATCCGATTTTTTGGTGAATTTCCCTCATATACTAGGCGTCCGGGATCCTCTTCAAGCTGAATTCTGGTGATTCTAATTGCCTTGTCCTCTGCCAATACAGAACCGAAGCCGCCAACGCTAGTATCGCCATATATGTCCGACTGAGTAATCTGAAAGTTTTTTGGCAGATCAGGATAAAAGTAATTTTTTCTAAAAAAGGCGATCTTTTCAGGAGTACTGCAATTTAATGCCATTGCAATCATCGTTGCCTTCTTTACTGCTTCTCGATTTAACCTAGGCAGACTTCCAGGCAATCCTACGCATACGGGGCAAATGTTTTCATTAATTTCAAATCCACGATAGTCTGCCTTGCACGGGCAAAACAGCTTACTATTAAGCTTCGTCAATTGACAGTGAATCTCCAAGCCAATCTTTGTCATGGGATTGGGGGAACCTCCGGAAGTTTGACTGTCTGCTCTAACGCATATGCTGCTTGCAGTAACATTTTATCGTTCATAGAATTGGCAAGTAACTGTATTCCAATTGGCAATCCGTTTGAGACTGCAAATGGGACAGAGACCGCAGGTTTTCCAGCAAGGTTTGCAGTTACAGTGTTGAGATCCACTAGAAATAGCGCAACAGGATCATCGATCTTCTCGCCAATCCTAAAGGGCAGGATTGGAACTGTTGGCGCAATTAACAAATCGTATTTTTCAAATACTCTGTCAACTTCCCTTGTTAACCTGCTTTTGATCTTTAGCGCTTTGAGAAAATATTTTCCTGCCTGTCCTGCAGATGGAACGAATCCGCCTAGAATGATTCTTCTAGTTACTTCTGGACCAAACTTTTTTCTTGCTTTTTTAATGTACGAGTTAAACTCGTATCCTTCTACTGGAAAGTCGTATCCATATCGCAAATTGTCATATCTTGCAAGGTTGCTTCCAGCTTCTGTCGCAGTGATGGCATAGTATGCGGCTACAGAATATTTTACCATGTCAAGTGAGATCTCTTCGCATGATGCTCCTAGGCTTTCTAGTTTGGAAATGGCATCCTTTGTTGCAGACATTACGGTAGGGTCAGTACCTTCTGCAATCATCTCTTTGATTACTCCTATCTTTTTGCCCTCAATTCCTGCCTCAATGTCAGTAAGATAGTCCTCGTCGTGATTATCCACAGTCGTACTGTCATTAGGATCGAGGCCAGTTATCAAATTTAACAAAAATGCAGCATCCTTTACAGTTCGAGTTAATGGACCGATCTGCTCTATGCTGTTAGCATATGAAATCAGACCGAACCTGCTGATCAAACCATACGTTGGTTTGTAGCCGACACTCCCACAAAAACTAGCTGGATTTCTGACTGAGCCGCCAGTATCAGAACCGAGGGATACGATGCATTCAAGGGCGCTGACTGACACGGCACTTCCTCCCGAAGAACCACCCGGAACATATTGTGTATCCCATGGGTTCTTACTTGGGCCAAACGCACTAAATTCGGTCGTCAACCCCATTGCAAATTCATCCATGTTGGTTTTTCCAATGAAAATGGCATCTTCTTCTTTTAGTTTTGAAATGACCGTTGCATCATATGGCGCAACGAAATCTTCCAACATCCTTGATGCGCATGTCGTAGTGCTGTCTTTGATACAGATGTTGTCTTTAACGGATACGGGCATTCCAAAACAAGCACCTACCTTGTCTCCAGACTTTACTTTCTTATCAATCTCTTTTGCCTGATCTACTGCATCGTAGTTTACCGAAAGAAAAGCATGGAGTTTGTCGTCAACTGATTTTATTCTGTCTAATGTTGAAGAGATGAAATCTTCGGCAGAGATGTTTCCGTTTTGCACTTCTTGCACGTATTCGAGAGCCGAAATTCTTAGGTTCATTAGGACATCTTTGGTGCTCTTACATAGGTTCCTTTGTAGTGGTTTAATCTCTTGATTAGTTTTTCGTCAAATGGTACATGCTCGTCATTTCGCAAGTTAGAAATGGGTGTCTCCTGAGTAGTTATGTCTTCGTCCTCGACACCGGCAGAGTCTAAAATGTCAAAATACTCAATCATGGCATGGACTTTATCCACGTACTCTTTATGATCGAATACTTCGATCTTCATTAATCTAGCAACTCTTTGAATCTCTTCTACGGTAATCATTTTTATCACTAGGGTGTTAATCTGTCAACATCTCTTGGATAAAATGTTGTGTCACGGATGTTTTCCGTGCCTGTAAGGGCCATGACCAGCCTCTCAAGACCAATTCCACATCCGGCATGGGGCGGAACGCCATAGTCAAATGCGCCAAGATGGTACTCAAACGCATCAGTGTTCATTCCTTTGTCCTTCATTCGTTCGTACAACTTCTCTCGCTTCTCAATTCTTGTGCTGCCAGAAGACAACTCCAGATCACCGAACATCAGATCAAATGATTCGGAGATCTTTGGATTGGATCTGCTGCCTTTGACATAGAATGGTTTTGGTGCCAATGGCCAGTCTTTGATGAAATAAAACCCCTCAAGTCCAATCTTTTTGAGGTTCGATGGGTACAGATCATCACCCCATTCAGTCTTTGCTCCTGCCTTTTGCATTTTATCGACCAAGTCATCGTAGGGGTATTGAGGAATTGATTCTGGAATTCCTGGAACTGTAAACCCTGCATCAGAATTTTTTTTGACATAGTCTTGTACAGTCTTTATCGAAATTTTTATGATATCTTCAATTCGTCTCATGACATCACCATAATCAACAAAAGCCTCCTCCAAGTCAATTGAAATGGCCTCTGCCAGATGTCTGTTAGTTCTTGACGGCTCTGCCCTAAATATGGGTGCAATCTCAAACACTTTTTCAAAACTCATTGTAAGTTGCTCTTTGTATAATTGCGGACTTTGAGCTAGGAATGCCTCTTTGTTGTAATAAAATATCGGAAATAGTGCAGCTCCTCCCTCGGTGGCAGTTGCAATCATTTTTGGCGTGTTGATCTCTGTAAATTTCTGCCCGTCAAAGTAATCTCTAATTGAGGTTAAAAGTAGGCTTCTCGTATTAAATATGTGCTGTAATGCCTTACGTCGTAAATCAATTGGCCTGACTTCCAGTCTGGTATCGATGTTTTTGACAGTCTTTGCGACAGGCTCAAAGGGAGGAGTCTTTTCAACTTCGGAGAAGACCCGCAGTTCTGTTGGAATGAGTTCGTATCCGGCCGGTGATCTCTCAGAAGATTTTACCTTTCCTGCAATTGCAATAGATGAATGGGGTTTTAGTGATGTGATCTTTTCACGGACATCATCTGGACAGTCGCCTTTCTTTACAACGATTGGCAGATCGCCATACTTGTCTCTGATTGTTGCAAAACCGATGCTTCCATGGCCTCTTACAGTTACGACCCAGCCCATAACAATGACTTCTTGGCCATCCATTGACGAAGAGAGATCATCAGAATAATGAGTTCTGCGCAAGTTTCCCAACTCTGTTTTAATCATAACTCATTTAACCCGTATCTTACGGTATAATTAATTTTTAGAAAATATTTACCATTTGTGGAATACGGAAAGTAGTTTGCCCCCTATCCTGCATGGTGTTCCTCCTCCATCTCCCCTCTATGAGTTTGTTGCATAACACGCCTAGAACAGTACAAAATTCCTCAACAGACAAAATATTCACACCGAAAAAGCCAAAGATCATGAGATCTTCTGGTGAGTGTGGTACACACTGACAATCGCAAGTACGTAAAACGTGGAAGGGATCTGGTCATCAGGCATGATCCGGCATTGGAGGATGAACTCAGGGAGATTAACCGCTTCAAAGAGGGTGCGCCGTTTCCATATGCAGATGCATGATCATGCTGTCTGAATCCATAAGAACCGCGCTTCAGATGCCATACAGGCAGTCATCCGGAATTATCAGGGGAATGCTCCAGGATCATGGGGCTCCGGATCATGCCACCATTTCAAGCGGATCCAAAAGCTGGATATTGACATCAGCAACAACGTGATAATCTGCAGTGATCCGAACAAATCTCTGAAAATGATTGCAGTTACACCGGCCTTGAGATATGCTGTCGCGGTGATGATACGGTACATGGAAGACAAGGCACGGATTTGTCAAGCTGCACCTGCCTGTAAACAGTGACACAAAGACAATAGTTGCGGCAATAGTTACAGATGACAGAACCGGTGACTCCCCGATGCTAAAGAAACTTCTGGGCACAGTGGCAGA
>RKRY01000152.1 GCA_007571135.1 Candidatus Nitrosopumilus sp.
TGTAGAAATCTGTACGTCTCTTGGTCCTGATGTCCTTAGGGTAAAACCAGTTGAAGGCTGGAAGAGAGGTAAAGCATTTGTATTTTATCCAGAAAGATGTATCTCTGATGGTGCATGCATCGGTGTATGCCCAACAAAAGCAATCTTTTGGATGAGACCAATGGACTTTACTGTTGGACAACCTGTCCCACTCTACAAGAACTCAGTCTTCGTCAAAGGTTGGACTGAATTAATCGATTAGATTAGTTCATTTTAATTTCTTTTATTATTTTTATTTTAAAAGGTGTGTTTGGTTCGGCATCAAGGCTCCAAATAAGATGTTGGCTGGATTTCAGCTAAGTAGACTCAGAGCCAGTATCATGGAGGTGACTTGGGCTCCCGTATCAGCGCTACCACTATCTCGAACTTGAGGTCAGCTGTGCCAATTCACGCTGCCTCTCAGAGCTGCTTGAATACAGCATTTGCAGTATTACCCACTCACTGTATGCCATAAGCGTAGTAAAGAGAGCATTCTGGCATCCGGATCTGTAGACTTGGTCTTGGATCTTATATCATGGAGTAATCGGTTAAGTCGCATGAAAGAATTTGTAAAAAATGAGAGTTCGTAGCTTGCATATTTCATATTTTTCAATAACTTGCTAGATTTTGCATGATTAGTTGAAGTTATCAAACCTAACTTAACCGATTGCCTAGTACCTACAGGCACAGGCTGGACATCATGAGATTCATCTCCAGAGAATCGCTGTTGCCGAAAATAATATGATCGGCAGTATATGATATCTTTGAAGTCAGAAGAGTGCCCGAAGATGCAAGTGGCTAATTCTTAGAAAAACCGAACTTTGATGTCCAGCTGACCTTTTGTCTTTTAGCTGGCTTCCTTGAGAGATCGTTTAGCATATCATATGTAATCGTAAATCCGTGACCGACCATGGTTGCATCCCTAGCATAACTTTCCTTGTTGGGCACAAATTCATCTGCCAAATCTCTGATTTTTTTTGTTTTCAGATCAAAGAGTCTGATTTGTTTACCATTTTCAAGTTGAATGATTGCATCACCACTAAGACCCTGGATTGAAAAAGTTGCAAAGAACCTGATGGTTCCGCCTTTTTTTAGGTTGATTACCGAGTCATAAGTCAATTTTTCACCATAGAACAATATTTCGCGCGCTGTGATCTGCACATCATCTTCAACATTTAGAACAATGATGCTGTCTGCATCCAAGGAAACGGTGTTTACGATGTTTTCGGCGATAATTTTTCCTTTGGGTGCAGAAACAAATGTTCTATGTTCTCTAACTTGGAAGATTCCCACTCTTCCCTCAGGATCTTCGACTCTAAACTTACGTCCAAAAATATTTCCAACAATAATGTTTCCCTGATCTGCGACGATTCGAGAGCCATTATCAATCCGGTATTTGTTTTCAATTGGATCAACGAATTTAAAGTCTCCTTTTGTTAGATGTATGTTAGTCTGAAATTCTTCCGTCCATGACGGACTGGTGATACTTCCTCGCATGACGATTGGTCCGTCATATGTCAGACTTCCTGCCATAAAGTTTCCTTTAATTGACAATGCACCGTTAGCTTTGCGTTCTAATTCAATTTCTCCAAGTGTTTTTGATCCGAATAATCTTGTTGCAGTTAAATTTGCCCGGTTCAGTGCTGCTACCCATTCTTCTGCAGTCTTCATTTCTTTTGAAAGCTGCTGGCCTATAATCTGATTTTTTCTCCTTACGTCGGCATCGGAATCTCCTGTGTATACTCTAGAGTTTCTTACTTTTTCAACATCAGTTTCAGGATACTTTTTCCCAATCTTGAGATCCTCGTAAGCCTGTTTAATTTTGATGAATTGTTCGTTCTCACCGCCGCGATCAGCATGAAATTGCAGGGCAAGCTGTCTGAATGCATCTCGTATTTCTTTTTCAGTAGATCCTTCCACAATCCCCAAGATATCATAGTTGCTTTCAACCATTGCCTTTTACCAATAAAATGAGTTTTTCATGTTTCCCATACTTGTATCTTGTTAAAATACAGAATGCCAGTATTGAAAGGAAATAATATGTCTCACAACTTGTCATTCAAAGCCATTTTGGCCAAGATCATCCTAATCTAGGCGGAGTTATGAAAGACTGAAATTACAGATGCCCCATATCTACGGACACAAATCAACGACGAGCCTCACTACTGCATATACAAACTATGCATGTTCTGCATACTCATGACTGACAAGGGTAAAGAAGGCATTAGGTACTCCAGGATTACAGAAGCCTGCGGCAGATCTACTATCTTTTACGGCCTGTTGCGCGTAGAACGACAACATCAAGTACGATCAAGGCCATGTACAAAGTGCAGATGCTGCATGGTCGACTACAAGTCACGATGCGCCTACGGTGAAAAACCGTAGTCTTTGAGGGAAACATGATTCAGGCGATCTTCTATGTAAGGATTTTTTCCTTTCGTTTTTGTAGATCCCGCACGGATGCACTGGATAGCTCATTGTCTTAACCATCAAGCTTGCTTGAGTCAAGATTCCTGTTTTCAAAAGCATTGGATCTTCTTTACAGCGATGTCCTTGATTTTTACCAGCAACTCTAGAAGAAACATGCCAGAGTGTATCAAAACTTGGATCCTTGATTATGTCCATTTTGAATGCAGAAAAGCTTGACATTGGATCCGTGGTTTTGACATGCAAGTTAACTGTGTATCTCATGCCGCACACTTGCCACGCGCGTCAAGTCAGACATGCATGCTCAGAGCATCTCACATGGACAGGGTCCGATAACAAAAACTATTTCCTAGTTTTGATCAGGGCAACCGTGGCAATGGCAATGGCAATTCCAGATATCCCCATGCTAATTCCGTCGTAGCCCACAGACATTTGCGATTCAGAATCCTCGATTATATTTACAGCTTCTTTAAGGTCATTAACTTCTGCAATCAATGCCGTGTGTCCGTCAATGATCTGAGTTATTGTGAGATCAGACGGTTCAGGAAACTCAATGTAAGAGCGCTCTGCAACTTTGGGCGGATGCATTGACAGGCTGATTGGAGTTTCTTCAATAGTACCTAGGATGTTTGCCTGATAGAAACCCGAAACAGTAGGGTTCACGAATGCATGGTATTTGCCAGAAATATTATGGTCTGGTGCTAAAGGAAGAGTGATAGTGTCAGCTTTGTAAATTAATCTCATCTTTATGGTATCTTTTAATCCAGCGACTCCATTCTGAAATGGCTGCGATTCGGCGCACTTGATTGGTTCTTGAATGTTCGGACACGGGATCAACGGACTAACATAAAATTCGATTGCGTTTGTCTCTCCTGAAACAACCGGCTCGTTCATCCAGCCGATCTCAACGCGATAGTCACCTACAACATCCACTGTGTGGGCATGGGCCATTTCTGCAAAACCGGGTGCAAGCAAAAGAAACAGTACAAGGTATTTTGTTTCCAATAAAGGGAAAATCGCTTATGATTTTAAAAACATTCCACTATTTTTGGTCGGTTGTATAACCCTGCCTAGATTTGGATAATCCTGACGAAAAATGGCTTTGAAAAGCAGGTCGTGTAGCAGACTAGCAAATTGCCAAAGATTTTAAACGAGCTTTGACGGAGTCACGCTAGAAATTTACTTGGCAAAATTCAAAAAGAAAAAATCAAAGCCTACACCAGAACCAGAAAAACCTGAAAAAGAACTTACAAAAGAGGCTGAAGAGTCCATTCCAAGTGTCGAAAAACCTGCAAATGAGTCGCCAGAACCAAAGGCAGAGCCCCGGATCAGCGATGCTGAAAAAAGTGACAAGGATAAAAAATTAAACAGATTATTTTGGCTAAGAGTTGCATTAGCTGTCATTGCGGGCACTTCTGCAACATTCATCTTTGAAGATATCGAAGGAGAAGACAGACGATGGGCATCAATTGGATTTATGATAATTGTCTTTATTGCTACAATAATCATTGCAAAGGAGATGAAGATGCAACTACCCTCATCAGATAGAAAAAAAGTCGTTACGCAGGCAATTGGCAGTTACGTCTTTTTGTATCTGTTTACATGGATTGTGAGTTACACAATAGTTCACTCCGGAAGTGCGCCTACTGGAATTAACATATAATTATTTTAAGAGCAGAGGATGCAACATGTGGAACTTTAAAACACCCGGCATTCCTGATGAGATGTTTGAAAGAATGGAAAAAGTTCCAATAACAAAAGAAGAAGCAAGGACAATTCAGATTAGCAAGGCAAGGTTACTTCCAGGACAAACGGTGTATGATATTGGGTGTGGAAGTGGATCAATTACGGTAGAGGCTGCAATACAAATTGAACAAACAGGAAAGGTGATTGGAATTGATGTTGACGAAAATGCAATAGAATTAACAAGGAAAAATATTGAAAAGTTTAATCTGTCAAACGTATCCCTTGTTTTTGGCAATGCAAAGGAGAAGATCAAGGATCTAGAGCCAGCTGACGTGATTTTTGTAGGCGGAACCGGGGGGGACACAGCGGATATTGTTCAGTTGTGCAAAGACAAACTCAAGGCCGGTGGAAGAATTGTTATTGGGATAATACTGATCGAGACACTGTATTCGGTGATAAAAGTTTTAGAAGAGATAGAATTTGCATCAGTAGACATTACTCAAGTGACTATCTCAAAAAGCAGGAAAACAAGTACGGGTACAATGATGCTTGCAAGAAATCCCGTGACAATAATTTCTGCAACAAAGAACTAATCTAGATATTTAATTGGGCAAATTGACACGTTTCTCATGTCAGGATTGATTGGAATCGGCGTAGGGCCCGGTGATCCTGAATTGCTTACTGTAAAAGCTGTAAGAGCAATTCAGGGTGCAGACATCATAATGTGTCCAGCATCAAAAGAGGACAGACCAAGTATTGCATTATCAGTTGCAGAGCCCTTGATTGACAAGTCAAAAAATCAGGAGATTGTCAAATTAATCTTCCCCATGACAAAAGACAAAGGCATTCTAGAACAGACATGGAAAAGAAATGCAAAGATAATGGCTGAGAAAGTTTTGTCGGGGAAAAATGTCGTATACCTGACAGTAGGCGATCCATACCTATACAGCACCTGGATATACATGCACAAAGATCTGGAAGAAAATTATCCAGACATGAAGATCAGTGTAATTCCTGGAATAGTATCCATGTTTACGTTTGCGTCAAAAGTCGGGGTCAGTATCGCAGAAGGTGCAGAAAAAGTGGCAATCATCCCTTCATGCTATGATTTGTCTAGTGTAAAAGAGATTGCAAAGAATTCAGAGACGATGGTGTTTCTAAAAGACGGCAGGTACTTTGATCAAGTAATCAACGTTTTAAAGGAGGCAGGATTTCCTGATGATTCTATTTTTGCAATCGGACAGGATCTAGGAACAGAAAACGAGATTGTTAGGAAGTTAAAACTAGGCGAGGTTAACGATGACACATTGACAACAAAATACTTTTCAGTTCTGGTGGTAAAACGTGTCTGATGTTTATTTTGTAGGATGTGGGCCCGGGGATCCTGAATTAATTACTGTAAAGGCTAAAAAATTAATTCAAAAAGCTGATGTGGTTGTTTATTCAGGATCATTGATTCCAGATCCAATTTTGAGGCTGTGCAAAAAAGGAGAGATGCATGATGCGGCAAGACTCGTAAGGGAAGAAATTTTTGACTTGCTTTACAAAAATGCAAAGAAAGGCAAGCTTGTAGTCAGATTGCATGATGGTGATCCGTCTATCTATGGAGCAATAAAAGAGCAGATTGACAATTTGGAGTGGAAGGGGGTCAGGTCAATTGTAGTGCCTGGAATTACTGCGTTTCTGGCTTCAGCTGCTACATTAAGAACACAGCTTACTCTGCCAGGCGTTACGCAAACAATAATCGTTACAAGGGCAGAATCACGAACCAAGGTTCCCAAACGCGAAAAAATTTCTGAACTTGCAAAGCATAAGGCAACTCTAATTTTCTATCTTAGCGTACATTTGATTTCAAATTTAGTTAAGGAAGCAGTTGCAGGAGGCTATAAGAAATCAACGCCAGTTGCAGTTGTATACAAAGCAGGTTGGAAGGATCAGAAGATAGTAAAGGGAACACTGCAAACAATTGCAAAACAGATTCAAGAAGAAAAGATTACCAGGACTGCAATTGTAATAATTAGCGATGTAATAGATCCTGAAAAATATGAGTATTCAAAGCTGTATGATAAAAAATTCAGTCACGGATATAGGAGAGCCAGATCAAAATGATCTGACTTTGGATTTAATTCTTAATTTTAATAGTTTTTTTTGAAGGGCTGCAGGATTTCCAGATGTAAAGACTTTCAGTGAATTTCTTTTTGATTGTGCATGTTGGATTTTTTTGAAGACGTTTTGTGCAACCTGTTTTCCAGGCTCGATAAATCGTACATTGGGAAATTCCTTTTTAAGTAATTTTGTTAAAAATGGCAGATGCGTGCTTGATAAGGTTATAGTATCAATATTGTTTTTTGAGATTGATTCGGATAGTTCATTTTTAATTATTCTTCTGCATCGCTTCTCATTTGTTAGAAATTCTCCATTCTCAACTAGTTTTATGAGATTAGAACCGTTGATTTTGAGAATTCTAATTGATTTGGGAAGATTGGAAGCAATAATGTAATCGGCCAGACCTCGACTTCTAATGGCGGATTTTGTTGCAAGAATTCCAATGTTTTTTGTTTTTGAGATCTTTTTGGCCTGTAATAGGGGGGGTTTGACAGGTACGACGCTTGGTTTTGAGATATTGAGAACAAGACTAGGAGTATTTGATGCCATGACTATCAGATCAGGACAGAAATGACGCTCCAGTCTAGTTAATGTCGAATTTATGGCTGAGTTGAGCTGGGCTAGAGTTTTTTCTCCATATGGGAAATTTTTCGAGTCTGCATAATAGATGATTTCTGCCTTGCAAATCTTCCTGATTGCGGAGATAATTGATAATGAGCCCAATCCTGAATCAAAAACAGCAATTCTAGCCACAAAATTTAGGCATAAAAGAGGAATAAGAGTTTGTTAGCTAAATTTAGTTCAAAGTTGATCTAAATATACACCGTCCATTAAGACTAAACTTCTAAACTAGCCACCATGCCAAACTTTGATAAGACTTGGGCCAGACAAGAGACCCAAAGCGTAACTGGAAAACTCCGCGAAGCAGTAAAGCCTCAGGGTGCATTAAAACCACGAATTCAGACTGCAGTAAACAAACTACAAGTCCAGATCTCAAAAATGGACACGATGTTAAACAAACTGCACGAAAGAGATGCGCAACTCTTTCAACGTGTCGTGACTGCAATGCAACAACATGATACTAGCACAAGCAGAGTTTTGTCTAACGAATTAGCTGAAATTCGTAAAGTTACAAAGATGCTCGGCAACGCAAGAATGTCATTAGAACAGGTTCAATTGAGACTGACAACCATTCATGACTTAGGAGATGCAATGGTAGCAATCGGACCAGCAATGTCTACAATGAAGGGATTGAAGTCATCGCTAGGAAGATTCATGCCAGAAGCAGATTCAGAATTGAATGCCATGACTCAGACGCTTAATGGACTCATGATGGACTCGCTTGCAGGAGACTCGTTTAGTATGGAGTCTGATGTTTCAAATGAGGAGACAGAAAAGATCCTACAAGAGGCATCTGCAGTGGCTGAACAACAGATTGGGGACAAATTCCCATCTGTGCCATCTTCAACTGGACTTTCGTCCCAAACCTCCACTACCACCTTCGAGTAGCTGGAAGGGGCGAACAGTTCATTCTTTTTGTTTTAATTTTTTTCCAAGTTTCTAAATAACAACTGAACAAGGATCAAGATTATTGTGAAGAGTTTACCGGTGTATCATATCAAAGTTATTACGCACCGTCGCGTGCGTCCCCTCACATCCGTTTCGGATCGTCCCTTCCTGCCGTATCATCACTGCTAGCGGGGGCCTATCGACATGCCAAGACAATGCGCCTTAAGATGAGGAATAACCGTGATGACGGAAAATGTCGCATATCACAAATCCAGAAAGGCCTATCAGTTTGTTAGATCGTTATGGATACAGCAGGTGTACTTCTGCCCTACACGCCGGAGATAAATCCGGTGATGCAAGATGTCAACTCCAAAGTTTTTCTTTGAAAGTTAGTTTCTTGTTTAGCATGAAATTACTAAAGGCAGCTGTCGTTATAGCCAGGATTAATGCAAGTGGATATGAGACATTGTGTGAGTCAACTAACCAAAAGACCGTTAGAAGCTGAGCAGTTGCGCCTAATGAACTAAATAGGCCGAACTTTCCATACTGAGAAAGTGTTCTCTTGCGTGAAAAGTCCCTATCCTCAAATGTCCAAACCTTGTTAAGGAAAAAGTTAGTAGAGATTGATGCGATTATACCAATGATGTTTGCATGAACATACCAAAAGTCAGCTAGCCCTGAAGAAAACAGCAGGGATACAAGATAATTTACTACAAAGCCGGAAGCCCCAACGGTAAAGAATCGTGCAGCTTTAGAGATGAATCTTACTGACATTCGTCTTTCATCTGTCGTTTTTATTTTTTCGTTTTTATATAATTTCCAAACTGCCCGCAAGTATTCTATCATTGTAGAACCATCAAGTTTACTTGAGCCAGATTTTCTGTCTTCAAAGGTATACGGAATCTCCCTGACATTAATCTCCTTTGTTTTTACTAATAGTTCCAGCAGAAATTTGTAACCAAGCGCATCAAAATTTAATCCTTTGATGATATTTTTCTTAAATGCAAAAAATCCAGACATCGGATCTTTTGTTTTTACCTTAAGCCCTTTTGTGGCAATCAGAGTCGCAACTTTGCTGATTAATCTTCTTTTTACAGTCCAGCCTTGGATGCTTCCTCCAGCAATATACCTAGAGCAGACTACAAGATCACACTGATACTGTTTTAATGCATCAATCATTTTTGGAATGATCTGTGGAGGATGTGAAAAGTCAGAATCCATAACAACGATCATGTCGCCTTTAGCATTTTGAATGCCGTGCAAAATTGCAGAGGAGAGACCGTTCTTTGTTTTTCTATGAATGATATCAATGGTATTTGCTGCAATTTTCTTGAAATTAGTCACATATTCTTCAACAATTTTACCTGTTCCATCAGGAGAATTATCGTCAACTACGATAGTTTCTGTAGCAACTTCCTTTGGAATATTCTCGTGAATTGACTTTAAGAGTCCTATAATATTTTGGGATTCGTTATAGGTAGGCAAGATAATTGAAATTTGTGGGTTCTTATACGGCATTCCCTTCAATCATACCCAATATCAAATGAATATTAATTTATAATAAATTTCACGCCTAGTTATTGCACTAAAATTAGGTCGTACAAATTTTGTGATAGGTATCGCCACAGGATCTTGGTAATTACTTTTATGTGCAAATAGATAGTACGAATTTTGTAAGGCGTACAAAGGATTACTTTGTTCCTACCGATCAGTAGGAGCGATGACAAAAAGGACTGACATAGAAACAGTTCGGATACGTGGCAAGGCAGTGTACCACAAAAACGCGGCTGTATACGTGGTAGCTGGACTTGGCGTATCGACAGGGCGGTAATCAGCCAAGTCGCACAAAGGAACTTGTAAAAAATGAGAGTTTGTAGCTTACATGCTGTATATTTTTCAATAACTTGCTAGATTTTGCATAATTAGTTGAAGTTATCAAAACCGACTTGGCCGATTACACAAGGCGCGTCTGGGTGCTACATGCCTAGTTCCGTTCCACGGACAGACTGCACATCACGTCCATACCCAGAAGAGAGCAGTCCGATCTGACGCAGAGTAAGCCAAGCGCATCTTCACGCAGGCTGCCTCTGAGAATGCGGCTGCCATGCGCGATGCAGTGAAATGATTTGGCACCATGCTACGATGCTGTCTGACAATGTCAGGTGTTTTGTAGATGCCTGTTTGGATCACGAGAAGAGACGGTACCTAAGAAAAGATGGGACCGGCGGCTTTGAACCTGAGCTGCTGGATCTGGGAATCGAGACGGTAAACTGGATTGTACTGCCTGCGCAGGCTAACAGCAAGGTAGGACGTTCTTCTGCATTCTAGAGAAGGGATGAGGTCTCAGAGTATTCCTGCACACGCACACGCATACTCACACCAAATCACAACAAGGACAGGTTGCGCTTCCCACCGGACATAAACGACTGCCATGCATCATTGAGGTCATCTTGCAACAAGAGACAGGAGATACAATGTAAGAACAGCCCAAAATTGATGTGGGAGGGCGCAATGTAAGGCATGCGTAATCTTTGCACTGCGTTCATTTATTGCTCTGCATTACAAAATAGTAGATCATTTGATAATAAGATAATGATGGTGGGATCGGCGAGATTTGAACGCGCGACCTCTGCGTCCCAAACGCAGAATCATACCAAGCTAGACCACGATCCCACCAGATCCAAAGAACAGCCCAATTTAAGCTTGACAGATTTTCAAAAAACAAACAAAAGTCATTGAAAAACAAATTTTATAAATTTTAAAAAATCTTTCAAGTCTCTTTTTATTTTCTTTGCTTTGATCAAAAATTATTTTCTAAATAATATTTACAACTTTTCTTAATTTTACAGACACCGCACATTGGAGATGCCGGTTTGCAAATATTTTGACCATACATAACAAATGTGTCGTTGATATCAATCCAAAATTTTTTCGGGATTTTTTTCATCAATTCTTGCTCGGTGTCTTCAGGAGTCTTTGTCTCAACTAATCCCAGCCTGTTTGAGATTCTATGAACATGAATATCTACTGGAATTGCGGGTCTCTCAAACGCATATACCAACACGCAGTTTGCTGTCTTTCTTCCAACGCCGGGCAATCCAACCAGAGTCTCCAGATCCTCAGGCACGATCCCCTTGTATTTTGAGTCAATGATCTTGGCTACCTCGATAATCCTCCTAGACTTTACGTGATAGAATCCGATAGGTTTGATGATTCTCTCAACATCCCTGATCTTGGCATTGGCCAAAGCTTTTGCGTCTTTGTATTTGGAGAATAGGACTTTGACTACTTTGGTTGTACTCTCATCTTTAGTTCTAGCTGACAATATCGTTCCAATTAGGATGCTAAAAGGGCCGCCTGTTTCGGCTTCATGTAGTTCCCTTAATGCAGTCATCCTAGGCGGTTTTACAGCGTTCATAGTATTCATCATTCCACGGAGAATCCTTTGCATATGATATGATCACCTACGTACAAGTATTATATCTGTACCAAGTAACCTGCTCAGTGGAATTAACCAGAGGAGAAGAATCTGCACTAAAAGGCGAACAGGGCGAGATTATGGAGATGGCACACAGAATATTAGTTGCCACCGGTGAGGCGACTGATGCAGAAAAATTAGTTCCGATAGAATGGACACATCTGTCTGGAGTAAACTACAACACAATTGGTGACGCCGGTGAAGAATTCCTTTCAAGCATTAGCAAAGGTGCAAGGGTTAAAGTAAAAACAACCTTAAATCCAATGGGTTTTGATATCGATAACGTTTCAAATTATAGTTTAGACGAGAATTTTATTTCAAAACAGTTGTCAATTAAAGGATCATATGAAACGATGGGAGTAACACCGTCATTTTCATGCATTCCATATGAAATATTCGACATTCCTAAAAATGACACTCAGGTCGCATTTGCTGAAAGTAATGCTGCAATTCATGCAAATTCTTATGACAACCTGAAGACAAACAAAGAAAGTGCATTTAGCGCACTTGCAAGTGCAATTACGGGAAAGAGTCCTTATTCATCATTGAGAATGGAGGATTCCCCAAATCTTGCCATACAAATGAAGGTCAACAATCCAAACGAGCTAACGTATGGAATGTTAGGATTCTTTGCTGGTAAGGTAGCAAAAGATTCTTCAGTAAATATTTCAGGGTTAGGGAAGATGGATACTCGCCAACGCAAGTCCATGTGCGGAGGCATGGGAACATCCGGAACTTGTGCAAAATTTTTGTTTGGAGAAGGCAAACCAGGAATAGAAAAGATAGACTTTGATGAGAAGCAGGCACAGGATACCTATGATGAACTCAACACTGCTGAAAAAGGAGACATCATCACTCTTGGAAGCCCCCAATTAGGACTAGAAGAGATCTCGGATTTGACTGGGAGGCTAAAGGGCAGATCTTTTGAAAAAAGATGCATGATCTTTACTCCTAGAACGGTAAAAGAGCAGGCAAGGAGGATTGGATACATCGACGAATTAGAGAGGGCAGGCTGTGAGATTCTCGCCGATTGCTGCACCTGTTTGACTCCATTGATCAACAAGGATAATGTAGATGCCGTTACAACCAACAGTATCAAAGGAGCATTTTACTTGAAGAATTCCAATGGAGTGGACGTAAATCTAAGATCCTTATCGCAGATTGTAGAAGGAGAAACGAAATGAAAAAAATTCTTGTTGGTGGTAGCGTGAAGGGAAGCATTCTAAAAACAGAGATGCCAATAAATTTTCTAGGAACAGTTGAAAAAAAGACTGGAGTAATCAGCGACAAGAATCATGAGTTGTTTAAAATATCAATTAGAGGTTCAATCTTGTTGTTTCCATCTGGAATCGGAAGTAGTGTAGGCGCATACACAATCTATTCTATTAAATCAAATAATTCGGCCCCATTAGCAATGATCTGCAAAAAAGCCGACCTGACTGTTGCAACAGGATGTGCGCTTGCAAACATTCCTTTGGTAATAATCTCAGAAGAAGAGTTCTCCTCATACAAGACAGGAGAGGAAGTGTCACTAGATACTAGAGCCAAAAAAATCATTAAAATAATCTAGTTTCGTTTTTTTGTAATAAACAAGAAGCCTACAATTGCACCAATGCCTGCTGCAACATAGAATGGGAATAATGCAAACATATTCTTTGAAGGATCACCTGAGAGAAACTCCACCGACATCTCTCCAGAATTTACTGCGGGAGGATCAGTAGAGCCCTCCATCCCATGAGTAGAATATGCATCAATTGCAAAAACTCCAATGTCCAAGTTAGTTACAACAATTCTGGCGCCATTGTTTACAGTAAGACCGGCGCGGTCCGTATACGATACTATTGATTTTGTTTGGGGATACCATCCACGATCCAGATCCTTGTGCACTACAACATATCCCTCTTTTGGAGTTTGAACCGCAACCCAGAATTTGTTATCGGGATGAGAACCCATTCCTACCTCAATGAACTCATCATGCGTCTCAACATCATATAATCGGAGAACCGCATTTCCATCAGGATTTGCGTATAGCAGGTTATTATCAATGGTTACCTGCCAACTTACGGCATGGATGTCGTCCAGCCTTACTACCGGCGCGTCTAGTAAAACTCGATTAAACTCATCAGAAGGAATCTCAATATTATCTATGATCAGCGAGGGATTCTTCAGATCTTGGGCAAATGCCGGGGCTGATGATATTCCAACCAGCAAGATAAAAAGTGGCAGATGCTTCACAAGCTAAGACCCGTCTGATTGAATAAATATCTAGTCAACAAACGGCTTTGGATGATTGAGAATTACCCTGGCAACTTCGGGCCTAAGAATGAATTCTGACGGAGACTGTCCGCTTTGCACCATTTCCCTCAATTTTGTTCCGCTGATCTGCTCTTTGGCATCATCACCATGCGGACATGCCTTCGGTGTTGTATATGTTAGACATGCCCTACAGTAAAAGAATGCCGGGAAGAAGACCGGAGATATTTCCAATTCCGGATAATCATCAAAGATCTTTTGGGCTGCAAACGGATCATAAAACTTTCCTACACCCGCATGATCCCTTCCAATGATGATGTGTGTACAGCCGTAGTTTTGTCTCATAATTGCGTGGTGAATTGCTTCTTTTGGTCCGGCATACTTCATTTCAGTATGCAATGTTCCAAGACGGCATCTGTTCTCTGGATAGTACAGTTTGATCATTGTCTCATAACACTTTACAATAACTTCATCAACAAAGTCTCCAGATTTCTTCTTTCCAATAATCGGGTTTACAAATACGCCATCACGTGTGGTAATTGAGGTTTTTTGTAACATCTCATGGGCTACATGCGGTGGATTTCTAGTTTGAAACGCGCAGATAGTTTTCCATCCGGCTTGAGAGAATGATTCTCTTGTTTGGATTGGTGTCAGCCTATTTTTTCTAATCTCTGTCTCTTCCGGCCTCTGAATATAGTCAATTTTTCCGCCTACAAGGAAATCTTTCATTGACATCGTTTTTGCAACTCCGGGGTGCGCATGATCAGTAGTGCCATAAACTCCTTGAGAGGTCTTTTCCTTGTCAAACGTGTATATGTCATCAACATGTATTACGGCAATTCCAACACCCAGAGGATTCTCTAAGAGTACGTCGCCGGCCTCTTTCATTTTTGAAGCGGTTTGTTCATCAACATCAAGAATGATTGGAATCGTCCAAGCTAAATTGTTTGTCAGTCTTCCTTGGGAAACTATACTTTCAAAATCGGCCTTTCCCAAGAATCCCTCCAATGGACTAAAGATTCCATCTGCAATATTTTCAACGTCATTTGCAAGATCCTCTGTAATAGTTATAGAATACAGTCCAGAGGGAGCTGCCTTAGAGTGTCTATTGACTAAGACTCCGCCATGGGGTTTAATTGGATTATTTTCTGACATGCTAATCCGTTCTTTTACGCTCTATATGAAGGCCACATTCTTTGTGTTCGCCTTGCTCCCACCACCATCTGCCTGCACGAAGGTCCTCACCCAGTTTAATTGGCCTGGTACATGGTTCACATCCAATACTGGAATATCCCTTGTCTAGTAATCTGTTGTAAGGGAGGCTATTCTTTTTGATATAGTCTTGGATCTGATCCCATGACCAATCAATGATTGGATTAATCTTCAAGATCCCCCCATGAGAATGATCCAATTGGAAAACAGTAACATCCTGACGTAATTTTGTTTGTTTCCGCCTTAATCCGGTGATCCACCCATCAAGCGTGTCAAGCATTCTATTCATTGGGTGGACCTTGCGAATTTCACAGCATAATTTTCTATTTTCCACACTGTCATAAAATAGATTCATGCCTTTAGCATTGACCATCTCTTCGACTTCTTTTGCATCAGGAAATAGGACCTCAATTGAGATGTTGTATTTCTTCCTTACAATGTCCATGATATCACAAGTCTCCTGAGGCAGTCTGCCAGTATCCAAAGTAAAGAATCTAAAATCAGGGTTTATCTTTACCATCAAATCCATAATTACAGCGTCTTCTGCGCCAAAACTAGAAGCCTTTGCAACCCTGGGATGAAGATTGTCTGAGGCCCACTCAAGTGCCTCTTCAGCAGTAGTAATACGTGAATTAAGCTCATCTACTTGCTCTTGAGAGAATCTTGCCACAATTTCATGCATCCTAGTTGTTTTATATTGATTACCCGAGATTTGTTCTAAATTATAAACAAGCTAATTTGAAAGTAGGGAATATGGATGGAATTTCATACGTAGTCGTGTTTCCAACTATTTTTTCAAAGAAAAAGATTCCTAGGTTAATAGACAACATCAAAAGAATTTTGGAAATAAAGAGTTTGGAATTTAGATCTGTAAAGCGAGACGGAGATATAATTCTAGTTGATGCAAATGATCCTGTTTTTGCATCATCGGCAATCAATCTCTTATTTGGAATTGAAAAAGTTGCCATTGCAAGAAGAACAAAAAATGATTTTCAGGCCATAATATCTGAGATAACATCAGTAGGCGGCAACTTGCTCCTAAAGGGAGAGAGATTTCTTGTAAAGGTGGAAGGAACATCAAAAGGATTCCTTCCCAAAGACATCGAGGTTGCAGCTACGGCAGGCATAATTGAGAAAAGATCAAGTCTTGGCGCACGGCCCGGAACCGATGAAAGATATGAAAAATTGCTGTACACTTATTTGACAGAAGATAATTCCTACATATGCATCTTTTTAGATGAAGGAAATGGGGGAGTTCCCTACAAATCCCAAACAAAAAAAACTGTTTGCGCAATGTATGATGAGCTTTCTGCAATATCGTGCTATGAGACGATCAAGCAGGGTTACGATACTAGAATGATTGTTTGTTACAGGCAAAAATCGGAATTGACCAATTTAATTAGGATTCTGAATCATATTATTCCCAGGCTGGTTCAAAGGGAGGTCAAAATTGAATTTTTTAATCTGAGAGTCAGCTCTGGTGGAAAGAGAAGTTATCTAGTTTATGTAAATACAGTTCTTAGTTTGTTATTAGAACAATCTGAGCGAAGGATCTCCTTGGCGCTGTCATCGCAAATTTTTTCGTCTGATTTTATTGATAGCTCCCTAAAACAGGTTTTTGAAAATGAAAAGATTCCACTCTTGCCACTAGCAGGAGTGGTAGATGGCAAGATGTTTACAGATGCAAAGGAGATCGGAATGGAGGAGGAGAACCTCAAGGGATTAGAGAAGATCATCGGAATAGACTCTAAGGAAGTTCCAAAGGCCGCAAAAAAGATTGTTGATTATGCGCTAAAGACAAAAAAGGTGGTCTCCGTTGAGGTAGGCCCAAATAATGTGCATGATATCTTAGATTCCCTCTAACAGAATCATTCAGAATTTAAACGGGGCATCTTTGTGTGAATGTGTGCTCAAGATAGGCGAATTCATCTATCCGTGGGGAGGTGGCCACTATTCTAGAATGATGCGGTTAAATGAGACATTGGAGGGCCATGTTAAAAATGAATTCGAGATACATTTTTCAAGCAAGGATCATGTCTATGAAAAATTATTGGAGAGATTTCCTAGTGAGCGAGCGAGGATCCACAAAATTCCAATGCCAACCCCAATTGATGGAAGGTTTGGCCCTAGCATATCAATGTCATTGTTGAATTTATTATTGCCAATTTCAAAAAATCCCCCCCTCGTAAGACAGATCACAAGTTATCTTAGGGAGGAGAGAAGACTCTACAATGAAGAGAGGTTTGATCTTGTGATAAATGACGGTGACATGGGATCAAACATACTTGCAAAAAACAGAAACATTCCTAGTCTGTTTATAACAAACCAGTTTAGGCCAAAACTTTACAGCACAAGATCCTATCTTTATCCGTCATTAATCTTTGTAGCAAAGCAGATTGCAAAGGCATCAAAGATTTTGGTTGCTGACTCTCCTCCGCCGTACACAGTGTGCAAGTATAATCTGAATTTTGTCGATGAAGTAAAAGAAAAAGTGGTTTATGTTGGCCATTTTACTAGTTTAAAAAAAGTTGCACAAAAAGAAAGATCAGACCTTGAGAGATTGATTGAGAACAATGAATTTGGTTATTGGATGAGAACGGGGAATAAATCAACCAATGATGGTACTGGCCAAAGATATGAAAAAGTATTCCAGCAAAGCGAGATGAAGCAAGAGAAGAGGATTGTTTCACATGCAAGAAACGATTCCTCGATTGATTCAGTTTTAGGAGCAGATGGGAGAAAGTATAGTGTTTCAGAGGCTTTGGATAAAAAAGTTGATTGGATACAAATTGATATTGGTTTTCTTTCTGAGCAAGAGAGAGATTCGGTTCTGGATTTGTGCAAATATGCTGTTGTCAACGGTTCGCACACAGTAATAGGTGAGATAATGGGGGGCAAATCAAAACCGATCATCGGGATTCCAGTCTATGACGAGCATACAAACAACATCAGATGGGCAGAGGAGAGAAACTTGGGGATTTTAGCAACAAAAACCAAGGAGGTTACAAGGGCAATTTCCAGAATCAAAGAGAACGGTGAGGAGTTTGAGGCAAATTTGAAGGAATTTTCAAGGAATTTCGTGCCTACAGGAGCAGAGACTACAGCAAAAATTGTTGCAGAGATTCTAGAAGAAAAGAGATAATAATCATTTTGGCAATTTTTCACATCTGGCACGCGGGATGTTCGATGGGCGAACGGACCGCAAGGGATGATGAGAAAATCCGCGTGTCAGACAATATATCGATCAATTTGGATTGTGGGAACGCTTTTAAGGAAAAAATTTAGCGTAATCATCAGTGCCCAACTGTCCCGAATGTACAGCAAGAGAGAAAAAGAAGATTCAAGCAAGATATGAATCCGAGATAGTCGAGGAAGACAGAGACAGACAAGAGCTATTCAGGCGATTTGACGAGATTGACATCCCAATGAAGATGGATGAAAAGAACAGGAGGAATTTTATCTGCAAAAGATGCGGTTTGTATGCAACCAGGGAAGAGGTTTCAGATATTAGATTCAGACTGAATCAAAAGACAAAGACCAGAGAAGACAAGCATGATGACTACCTTGATTGGTGGGCAAAAAGCAAAAAAGAGAAAGCCGAAAACCAGTGACAAGCCATGGTAAAAAAGAAAGATGAGATTCCAGATTGGATTTCTGATGAGATTCAAAATTCAAAATTCAAGGAGCCCGAGGAACTAAAAAAATCTGGATACATACTAGAGTTCTATTACGATGACAACAAAATTGACGCTCAGTTGTATGATCCAGTGGAAGATGGAAGGCATATCGTCACGATGGATGTGCCAAAGACCATCAAGTTGGACGATTTGTTGAAAGGTGAAGTTTATGATTTTGTTTTTGATCAGTACAAGGCCCCGTTAAGCAAAAAAGTTTCAGAGTTTTTGGCAAAAGAAAAAGAGATTGAAATGGAGGCAATATACCAGTTCGAATTAAGATCATTGGAGCTGCTAGATGTTGGATCGGATTCTGCAGGTGATGATGGGGAGGAATAATGGTTATTTTTTCGAAGAATCTGATTGATTTTTAAACGATCTTCCTAAGATAGGGTTAATGAAGAAAGGAAAAGTATGTTTTAACCAGACGGCGATCCTAGCGACTGAAGGTACAGTGATTTCAAGTCTTGACGAATTAGAGGCCCGTAAGATTGCCTTAGCAACAGTTTTTGGATCAAGTGAGGTCGAAGAGTATTTTGGCATTTTTTCAAAAGAGGGATGATCAAAAAAATCCGTCCTTACCATTATTGGGCTTACAACCGTTATTCCTACCCCGGTATCCCTTAGCTCATGCTTGAGACCCTCAGAAAAGCCCAGCATGGCAAATTTGGAGGCGCAATACGGGGCAATATTCGGAAGGCCAAAACTGGCAGCCAAAGATGCGACATTGACTATATGGCCAGATTTTTTGTCCAGCATCGACGGCAGGAACGCCTTTACGCAGTAGATCATGCCAAGATAATTGGTCTTCATTTGAGATTCTATGTCATCAACTGAAAGTTCTGTAACAGAATCATAAATTGCAAAGCCTGCATTATTAACTAGGATATCAAGGGAGGAGAATCTTTCAAAAACCATCCTTGACATCTTTATTACGTTCTCCTTATTTGAGACATCACAACTGCAGGCCAAGGTTGCAACATTGAATTTTTTTAATTCGTTTTCTACCTGTTCTAGTTTTTCCTTAGTTCGGGCAACCAAAATGACATTTGCCCCAAGTTTTGCAAACTCAATTGCGGCGGCTCTTCCAATTCCTGACGATGCACCGGTGACTAGAACGGTTTTGTTTTTGAAATCCACAAACTCACCAAATTATTTAGAGATAAAGTAGTTTCGCCACGAATTTTTTGACGGCTAAACATGAGATTTGAACTCAAGCTTATTGAATTGGAGCAAGCTTGGAGAGATCTAATTTAAATCGCTTAGAGATCTGCAAGGCAATCTTCTTCCTTGTTGGCCTGTCCCTTGGTCTAGTCTGTTGCATAACTAGCCCAGATCAGAATATCCCCATTCCTTTCCGGCTCCATCTCACTGCATTGCAAGCACCTCCTGATACCTGTTGTATATG
>RKRY01000154.1 GCA_007571135.1 Candidatus Nitrosopumilus sp.
CGAGAGCATGGAGGAGATGAGGGGATCCATGAAAAAGATGTTGGAGAGCGGCGAGGCCAGGCCCATCAAGATAAGTGAATATCTGGCCTAGACACTACGCACATGGAGCCGACCAACAACTCTGCAGAGCGCATACTGTAGCCCGTCGTCATATCGCGCAAGATCCGCCACGGGACCAGAAACGAGGGCGGGACGAGGCGGTTCAGCACGCTGATGACGTGCTTCCAGACATGGGAGCGGAGAGGGGCAAGCGTGTCAGAGATGCTGCTGAGAATACTCGGGGCGACTTAACTGGTTACAACTAGGACTGATTTGGAGATTTGATTAAATATGGTCTAAGATGATCCTTGCTAATGCAAGCAATTTGGAATGGTGAAGTTATTGCCAAAAGTGATGAGACTGTAGTTGTGGATGGCAATCACTATTTCCCTATTGACTCAATAAAAAAAGAATATTTTCAAAAAACAGATCTTACTACATTTTGTGGCTGGAAAGGAACTGCCAACTATTACTCTGTGACTGTAAATGGTAAAACCAACAAAGACTGTGCTTGGTATTATGCAAAACCAAATGATGCGGCCATAAAAATTAAGGGAATGGTTGCATTTTGGAACGGAGTTAAAGTAGAATAATTTTTCACCCCGCCTAATTCCAACTACCCAATCCCCTTAATGTGGATGTGCAAATAAGTCTGTTTTATATTTATGATTCGGATTCTTTTTGGCGTGCGTTAGCACAGACATAATCGATAAGTTGCAACCACTTTTGATTTTGTTTTCTCAAACAGTATCCCTCTCAACATTGATCGGAATTGTTTTACTTTCTTTTAAAATGCTTAATGATCTAAACATGACTCCTTGAGCCGACTTACAGTCTGAGAAACATTTTGAATAGTAGAATTTATTTTTCTGGAAATCCTGATTACTTTTGAATCTGCTTGCTGAAAACACATATCGGAGTAACCTTCTTAATCCCTCGCTTCCGCCGTGTGCCATATCCTGTGTTACAAACCATGACATCTCCAAGCCTTCATATCCCTGAGGGAAAATTTTACTCTTGAATCGTTTTCCCTCTTCAGAGTAATGGCCAATGATGGTAATTTTACCACTGACTAACTTGTTTACGATCTTTGCATATGTCACACAGGAGGCACACAGATCATCATAGATTAGAACAGGAAAATTCACACTTGTTCCTAGTCTTTCTGATGTATATAGTATCATGCTTAATTATGAGAATGCCTGATTAATCAGGTGAACCAGTACACAATACTCGCTGGTGTTGGCGTGGGATCTATTGGAGTTATGGCTGTAATCTTTGGCATGGACATAATAAAATTGACCATATCGACACAAGATTATGATGTCTTTGTGGACCCGCTCTTGGATAAACAAAATCTGTTTGTCATGGGCAGGGTGACAATTCAAAACACTGGCTCTCAACCTTTGACAAATGTCCACGTTAATTTTGGTGCTGGTGATACCCTTGATCTTGGAACCCTCAAAACTGGCCAGAAGATCATCGTGTCTCCGCCTCCTAACAATCCTATGGAATTTGTTATGATCAGCGCTGATAATGACGTCTTTGTAAGCAAGGCCTATCGTGAAATGCCAAAAATGGTTGGAATGATGGGATCTTAGGCCTAGCAGTTAAATTTAATCGTGCTTAGGAGATTTTGTTTGAAATTTCTCGCTAGCGGAAAAGTAAAGGACCTTTACCATGTCGATGAGCAAACTCTTCTTTTCATGTTCTCTGATCGTGTGTCTGCTTTTGATGTGAAATTCAAGCAAGATATTCCAAGAAAAGGAGAGGTTTTGTGCAAGTTTGCCGAATTTTGGTTCAACGAACTAGATGTCCCAAATCATTTTGTAAAAAGGAAATCTGAAACTGAAATTGTTGTTAAAAAGATGAAGATGCTTCCAATAGAGTGCGTCGTTCGGGGTTATTTCTATGGAAGCTATATCAACCGGTGGAAGCAGGGTAGGGTCAAAGTTTCAGGGAACACGGATACTAGGCTTGCAGCAAAACTTCCTGCACCGATATTTGATCCTACCACAAAATCAAAACATGATGTTCCAATTGACAAATCACAAGCACATGAATTAAAACTTGTAACTGAAGAGCAATATGACTGGTTGGAAAAAACCTCTGTTGAAATTTACAAAAAAATGTCTTTGATTGCCGACTCTACAGGATTTATCTTGGCAGATTTGAAATTAGAGTTTGGAATTTTAGACGGACAAATTACTTTGGGTGATTCTATTGGTCCTGACGAGTATCGGTTGTGGTCAAAAGATACATTTGAAATCGGAAAAATTCAGGAGTCATACGACAAGCAGTTGTTGCGTGACTGGTTAACTGCCAATGGTTATCAAAAACAATTTGATGATTCAAGAGCCGCAGGAGAAGAACCCGTTGCACCATTCATTCCTGATGAGATTGTTTCAAAGATGACTCACAGATATGTGACTACTTTTGAAAAATTTACTGGCAAGTCTCTTTGATTGATTCGTTGCTGACTGGAAGGTAACATTCAACTCGAATTGTGTTTTTCAACATTTGTACAAATTGTCCTATTTTGACTGTTTTCTCATCTTAGATCCCAAAATTGTTATTTTTTGACAATTTTCAAAAATCTTGATGCCACTACGAAATAATTTCTACTTGTATGATGTTTATTGTACTATTATCAATAATCCTAGTTTACCTACGACATTTCTCATAGCAGTTACAATGAATATGGTAGCAATTACAATGAATATGGTAGCAGTTCCAAAATTTTCGGAAGCAAAATAAAGTTTTTGAAAACAAAAAAAATTAATGCGATTAGACAAAAAAATATGATACAAGGATCTTTTAGTCCGTGCGAAAACCTCATTGTATGTCTACACTGTTAGAAAAACAAATCAAAGTCAATCGTATTGTTACGACAAGCACTGAACATGCAAGAGCAATTGAAGACCCTGCCCGTGCAAAAATAATGTCGATCTTGTATCGACAGGCAATGTCGGCAGATCAAATCACCACGGCATTAAAGAAAGCAGGTTACAAAAAAGCACTAACTACTGTCCGACATCATTTAGAGATTCTCAAAGAATCTGACCTGATCGAGATTGTCAAAATTGAAGAATCTCGAGGCGCCATTACAAAATACTATGGAACATCTACAAAATTACTTGATTTCCAAACGCCTGAAAATTTTGAATCTCAGTATTCAAAAATCATAGATACTACGTCGACAAAAATTGAAAAAATCCTCAAAGGATTAACGCCAAAAACTTCGAAAATTAAGGGTAAGAAATCACCAGAGTATTCCCAGTATTTGGTCATGGAAATAATGAACCGTGCCATGACAAACGTATTTGAGAATTCGGACAAAAATTAGTTGTTAGGCCAATTTCATGTAAGGTAGTTGTGTGGTACAAGCAATTTACAGCCTAATGTCAAGGACTCTGGGGTACGCACTCTGATACGCTAAAGCCAATAGATTCAGAAGAGATTGTGAAGTAATCGGTTAAGTCGCATGAAAGAATTTGTAAAAAATGGAAGTTCATAGCTTGCATATTCTATATTTTTCAATAATTTGATAAATCTTGTATAATTAGTTGAAATTGTCAAGACTGACTTAACCGATTACTCGTTCTGAGATGCTATCCTCTCCAGATGCATGTCTATCCCTATCCTGTCTGTCAGATCCATGACATGTCTTGTACAGTCACCTAACATCAGATCCTCATGCGTGCTACCAAGACTGTTTGACTCTAGCTGTTGTACTGTCTTTTTGCATAATACTAGAATCGTCAATCCTCACATCGTGGACATCAAGATGTTGTGGATGCGGTTGACTATCTTGACGGTCCTGTACGGTCTGCCCTGTGCTTGGCCAGTGTTCGTATTGCCCTGATACAGCAGGCAGCACATAGCATTCTGGTATCATGCCCATCCTAATGTCTAGGCTATTTCTCTGCGTTTATCCTGTCTGTCTTGGTTCCCGTCCTTGAGACTATCGCCATCTTTAGGGTGTTTGCAGGCTTTATGTCTATTACTGCATCATCCTCAAATGCGTCAAACGTGGCTCTCCACATTTGGCCGTACTCTCACATGCAGCACGGCACCTGCTACACCTGCCTGCCATCTTATGTGCAAATGTCCTTGCATCTGCAACGGTATTGTGGGTACTTCCCTCCGAAGAACATTGCCTCTGATCTATTACGCATACGTCGCATCTCTCCTCTTTCTAATGTCTATTCCCATACTTTCATTCATCCTTCTATCCACCTCCTTTTGGATGTGTCTTAGTGGATCGAAAGCTGCAGACATCTATCAGTGATCTTTGTCCCAAGTACATAGCAGCTTGGATTGCCCCATTCAACACAAAGTGCGTTACGCAGTCATAACGAGGGATCGATCTACCATGCCACTATTACTCCGAGGGGGTTTCATGTGTTCAGCAGACTGCACGGTTTAGAAATCTTTAGGAATATGATTATTCTCTTTTAGCCACTCGACTTGAGGAAGAGTGAACCTCCAAACAATATCTCCTTGTTCAGATTTATTAAAATCCCAAGGAGCAATGATTACAATATCGTTATCTCGAATCCAAACTCTCCTTTTTAATTTTCCTCTAATTCTTCCTCTTCTTGTAACGTTGTCTGTACATTTAATTAAAACATTCTCGCCTCCAAGCATTTTCAAAACCCTGCCAAACAGTTCGCCTTCTTCAGGTAGACGAATTTCCTTCAGATCGCTTTCGCTTTTTACTTGGCGCTTACCCATACAGGAGGTTATTGCCATAACCATATAATTGATGGTTTTTGGCCTAGCATGAGATATTTCATCCATAAGAAATTTTACGTGTTGTTGTAAAAATAGTACATGAAATTTCAATGTGTGGATAAATGTGCACAATGTTGCATTAAACGAGAGTATTTTCCATCAAAGAAGTTTGGGAAAATTGGCGTGCTGATCCTGCCAGAAGAAAAAGGGAAGATAGAAGAACTAGCACGAATAAACAGTATTCAGATTGAAATTGTTCCAAGAATTGGAGTTTCTGAAGATGGCATTCACGGGCCGACAAAAATTTTAGCCTATCAGTTAATGGGAATTGAAGACAATGGAGATACGTGTCCGTTTTTAGATACTTTGAGTGGGAAAGAATCACCACATGGCGGTTTCCCGTGCAAGATTTATGAAGACAGGCCATCGGCGTGTATTGCCTACCCCTTAATTGAATCAGATCCGATTAATCTGGATTCAAAATGCATGTTTTGTAAAGAAAACGGGAATACGGATGAAAATTTGGATGAGGAGATTGAGTCACTATTAAAAATTAAAGAAAAGATGATGACAGATGCCAAGTACGTTTGGAGATATGCCACAGGAATTGCTGAATCAGATGACAGATCAATAGTTAAGACAGGGTGGATTTTAGATCAAGAGATTTGAAATTCAGATAAGTGATGAACATTCAAATTCAAAAAAAACAATAGTTTTATCTAGTCTATTGCATAGATTGTAATCGGTTAAGTCGTAACCGGTTAAGCCGCATGAAAAAATTTGTAAAAAATAGAAGTTCATGTAATCGGTTAAGTTACGCACAATGTCATACAATTTTGATCAAACGATCTAAAAGGGATCAGGTCCGCACTATCACATGGAAAACCCGGATGTCAAGGCACTGCGTGACGAGAACACCATGATGATCTCAGAGATCCGCAAGAAGGACAGGA
>RKRY01000098.1 GCA_007571135.1 Candidatus Nitrosopumilus sp.
ACCTGCTTTCCTTGGTTTTTCACGGCATATCGGGATGCGCCGTGGTCATGCCTTTCGATCAGTCTTTGTCGGCACAATGATAAGCGGTTATCAATCAGAGTCACTACGGCTCTTTCCAGGTTCATTAATTTGATGCCTGTGAGATCTACAAATCGTTTGAAAATAGGCGATCTTTGGGAAGTCAAAATTAAGATCAAGACAAACAGGTCAAATAATCCTCAACGATCAGATCTGACGCACAACCCCAAATTATTTAAAATCCTCAACTATGGATAGCTTAATGTCTACAAATCCAGAAAAAGCAGTTTCGTACGTTTTAAGTAAATCCGTAACAGAGTACATGGACAAGGATGTTCTGATATTAAGTGAGAATACGCTGACAAGAGAAGCTGCAAGAATGCTAAGGCATTATGAAACTGATGATATCGTCATAACAGACAATAACAAACTTCCAGTAGGAATTGTGACTGATGAAGATATTTTAAGTAAAGTCAGTGATGTGACGGTCTATGCAGAAGCCACTACATTAAAAGACATCATGTCGACGCCGCTAGTCACCATTAATGAGAAATCAACATTACAAGACGCACTGCACAAGATGAGAGATCATCACATTAGAAAACTTCCAGTCCTGTCAAGAAAAAATGAAGTGGTTGGGATGATTTTTCAAACAAGCATTGCAAACATAATCCGAGATGCAACTGCAACTTCGCCACGTGTTCTTAGCCCCCCGGTAAAGGCTGTGTTGGGAAACCTAGGATTTGTTTTGCAGTTTGCAGGAGTGTTGTTACTCGTCCCAGCAATTATTGCGACAATTTTAGAAGACACGTTAACTGCAACCGGAATCTACCTTACTACGGTCTTATTGCTGGTGACAGGATTCTTTCTGAATTCATATGGGGAAAAATCCAGTTTAAATCTGCAGCAGGCATCAATTCTCGTATTTTCGAGCTTATTTTTACTATCGTTGTTTGGAACAGTTCCATATCTTTACGTTTTCCCAACAGATGAAACCAATGTGGAAGTTTTTGGGAACGCGTTTTTCTCAAGCGCTGCAGGATTTACGACCGGCGGAATTTCTCTGTTTGACGAACCTGAAAATCTTACTCAAAGTTTCACATTCTACAGAAGTTATACACAGCTGGTGGGAGGAATGAGTTTCATTTATCTGGTAATTACAGCATTTTATCCCGAATCAAAACTGCAATCCATGCGCGGTTTTATATCCGGCAGAACACTTCACATGAAGGAGCTCTTCTCGACAATTACCGTAATTTTTGCAGTATACATTGTAATTGTGGCCATGTTGTTGTTTTTCTTTGGAGAGGCCAACATTTTAGATAACTTCTCGCTTGCAATGAGCACGCTGGCAACCGGAGGCTTCATACCGTCATCACAAATTCTGGACGACATCAGTTGGCAAAAGTCAGTCGTCTTAATGGGTGCGATGATTCTGGGTGCGCTGCCGTTTACATTCCACTATGCATTTGTAAGAAAGAAATTCCTTGCGCCTAAACTTGGCAAAGAGGTGTTGACATACTTTGCAATTCTAGTGGGTGCGATCATACTGTTTATGGTGATAAGCGGACTAAATCCGATAGACAGTGCATTTTATTCAATTTCAGCAAGTACTACAGCAGGGCTTCAATTAGAGAGTCTTGCAGGATTAAATGGCGAGGTACATGCAATCTTAATTATTTTGATGTTCATTGGAGGGTGCGGATTTTCGACTGCGGGAGGATTGAAGATCTTTAGATTGTTGCATCTCAAAGACGTCAGAGTATTACTTAGCAAAGCCAAAAGGGCAGAATTATCTGCCCAAACCAAAAAAGAACTGACTTCGGCCTTGATCATAGTTGCGTTATTTCCGACAATTTCTGCAATAACCGGCCTCCATTTAGCATCGATTGAGAATGTGCCCTTTCAAGATGCATTCCTTGAAGCAGCAGGCGTAATTACCACGGGCGGTTTGTCTGCAGGAGTCATAGATTTTGATACCGATCCTGCTACAAAGATTGTTCTGGGGTTCTTGATGATCTTCGGGAGGCTTGAAATCATTGCAATCATATACATCTTCGTACCAAGGTTAAGCTAGATAGAATTTAATTTCACCAAAAAATGTCAAATGCATGGCAAAAGATCAGATCGATGCTGCCTCCAAAGGCAAAACGCTTATCATTTTGGGGCTTGTCACCATTGTAGCCATCTTTGTAATCTATGGGAGGTACCAGGATTCAGAACTAATGACACCCGGTGCAATTGAAACAATACAGAGAATCGCAATTGGATTCTACATCACACTGATGGCGTCGTTTGGAGCAATTGCATTTGGAATGTACAGGTATCATAAAGGCAAGGTCGAATCAAATGGAGTGGCAAACCTATTGGGGATTATTGCCATTACTACGTGGAATTTAAAATCAAGAAGGATATTCGTCACCACTTTTGTCGGATATGGAATATTTTTTTCCTTAATTTCAGGAACGCTGGTTTATCAGCCCGAAGTAAATTTTATCACGCATTACGGAGCTGTCATTCCGTCTGGATTTATCGCACCATGTTGTGATGGTCCAGGATACATGCCAAAAATTATCGTATATCTAACCGAACATGTAGGATTGCAAATAATTCCAGTTAATTTGGTATTGCAGGTAATCGTGTCTTATTTAGTTGGATTAAACGCGTCAATTGCCGTAAATGCATATGCAATGTCTAAAAAAGGAAGAGGAATGAGCACAATAGGTGCTTCTACAGGATTGTTCATCGCATGTCCAACATGTGCAGGAACGTTCCTATCCGTATTCGTTGGTGCCACAAGTGGAATTGCACTGTCTGCCGCACTGGCGCAAATGCAGACATTGCTTATTGCAATTTCAATTCCGATTTTATTTGCAACGCCATTTGTTATGGCAAAAAAGTTAAGGCATGCAGATGGCAGTTGCAAGACAAATTCCACAAAATAAGTTGTCGCTGCTGGAACCTGCAATTTTCAAGGTCGAAACGTAGCGTCATAAGTGTTTGGGATTTAATCTGTAAAGTAATCTGTCATGGTCAATTTGCTCTCAAATCTCATCCTAAAACTGTCATTTTTTGCCAGTATGTGATTAAGAATCCAAATTCACCTACCTGGCAATTTTGTATTCTTTTACGGATCGGTCATTTTGAGGATATTGTTGCTCATCATGATTGTCCACAAAGCAATGCTTTCAAAATTGCATAGGCCAAAGTCAAAAGTTTCAAACAAATACCGGGTAAAAGTGAATGCCATATGGGAATTCAATCAGCTGAAGAATACATTGATTTTTTCATCAATTTGAACATGGGAGACAGCGTTACTTTATTGAGTTTTGTTAATAACGAAAAATTAGTGTTAAAGCAAAAATTAGAGTACAAAAATCTTGAAAAAACACCAGTCAAAAATGGAATAAAGATTCTTGAAAGACTCGTAAATGAGATTAACGAGACGGGACAGGATGCAGTGATTCAAAAATATCAAAAAAAATAAAGGATTGACATTCATCATGATTCAGAAATTATCCAAGTCAGTTAACGCAAAAGTAACCCCCTAATGTTAGTCGGGGGGGGGGGATCCGGCGGCGGCCTGTCGGTACATCCAAAATGATTCTAGATCAGCATTCTGATCATCATCATGGTAAATGCCATCTGCTTCCCGTACTGTAACGCATCTCAATACGCACCGTTTTGTAACAGTGCAGGCATTTAGAACCAGAAACGAGTCCATCACAAAGAACAGTCTGGAGCCCTAGCTCTTGCTTGATGTCTTGGTGCACATTCCATCAAACATCCTGTATCAGGTCCCCATCCCTAGCATATTGCACAACTTGCTTTTCAAAGCCATCTTTGACCAAGATTATCCTAATTTAGACAGGTTATGCAATATGCTATCCATCCCCACCTGTCACCATACAGATCTAGGTCCACTTTGGGAATGTTGGTTGCAAAACCAATGTACTTTTCTTCTGGAAGATCCTGCCTGTCGTCCCCGTTCCTTTTCCCTTTCCTTTCCACTTTTCTCGTTTCGGTACATGATGTGTCATCTTTGCTCACACGCATCTCCTGATCCTGCCATCATATTATCTGAGATTCCTAGCCGGGTTTCCTTTCATGTTCGCTGGTTGCAGACACCACGCGTACCGGTCAGGTGATGGCATCAGAAACACGACATTGCGATCGTTGATGTAGCGCATCACCCGGGTAGAAAAAACGTAATCGGTTAAGTCGAATGAAAGAATTTGTAAAAAGTGAAAGTTCATAGCTAACGTACTGTATATTTTTCAATAACTTGCTCGGTTTTGTATAATTAGTTGAGGCTATTAAAATCGACTTGGTCGATTACCAAAAAAAAACTCGCGGTACATCAGGATCATCCCAAGCCTTACTCCCAGCCTGTCACACATCTCAACATGTTACGCACGAATTCCTCGTGTGAGGTCAATGCGGGTGGAGGCATGATGACAAGGTAATGTCCAACATATCATCAACTATTTGTGCCGCGATTATGCCTCAAAGATTCCATTTTTGCCGTTGTTCTCAACACTGCGTCTTAGCTCGTCGCCATGTTTTTTGTCCGTGCAGCGCATCTTGTGGTAGTCAATTGTGTGGCACAGGGCTTTTGTGAAACCTTTCTTACGCGCCTCAGCTACCTGAGCTGCTAGCATGCGCATCCTCAAAGACCTGCCACAGTAGGTCCCCCCCCGATCGTGGCAACCGTTGTTCTGACCCACTCAGAGCACAAACGTCTTTTGCATTGTTTGCTTTCTGTGTCAATTCCAGATTCTGCACATGCCAGTTAGGTCCTTGCCGCGTCTACGCATCCTGCAACAGCTACGTTTTTGATAGGGGCATCAAGCATGATACTGTCAGAGTCTGCCGGTCTGTACAGCGCGTTGTGTCTGTGGGGAATCTGATGCAGGCATCGATAAAGTCCAGGCCGCGGCTTGCACGTTTAGATAGCTTGGTATTAGTTGTCATATCGTGTTTTTGGGTGGTCATTGTTGATTCACTGATCGCCATGAAGCACGCCCTTATTGATCTGTTCTGATTTTCCGCTCGGACTGTATTTTTGGGTTAACTGAAACACCAAGTACTTATTTTAAAAAAGAAGAGCAGGACTATGGATGAGAAATCAGAAGATATGTCAGAAGAATCAAAGAAAAATCACATCGCATACTACAGATCACTGTCAAGAGTAATTTTAGATATGGAAATGGAAAAAACGCAAGAAACAGAACCTGCTGTATTACGACACCTCGAGGACCGGATTAGCGCTGTAAGAAAGGATCAGACGCGAATCAAAGGGATGTTTCCAGATGTAAGAGCAGAGGAGTGGGAGTGAACACCTGCTGAAAAGAATAATGATGAGCATCAATATTTGACACACGGCTAAAACTCATCTAGAAGCACATCAGGGAGTCAAAAAATTAATGTCGGTAAAAAGTATGGGTTTTTTACGATATTGTGTATGTTCACACAATAATTTTCAACATCTTCAGTTTTTGCAATACTTGGTTCATCAGGTAAGGGATGAAGACTGCAAGATCGTAATCGGTTAAGTTACGCACAATGTCATACAATTTTGATCCAACGATCTAAAAGGGATCAGTTTCACACTATCACATGAAAAACCCGGATGTCAAG
>RKRY01000052.1 GCA_007571135.1 Candidatus Nitrosopumilus sp.
CGGTAAGCTCCCTAAGGTGTGCCGCGTTGGCAGAACCGGATTTGATCACCATTGCAATGTGTTCTCCGTAAACATCCCCGTCAGTCAATATGATTACCGGCAACCCCATTTCATCATGCAATCTTTTAAGCAGAGTCCTGGTTGAACGTGGTGCCTGACCGCCGGTATTGATGATTATGGATTTGAATTTTTTATCAACCTGCTCTTCAACGAATCTTGTAAAGAGCCCGCCCTTCTCAATTGCAATTACAATTTCCGCACTAGTATCGACTAACTCTGCAGTAGTCAAACTTGGTCCAATGGAATAACCGTCGGGGTGGTTTGAGAGGTTCATCGTCTTTCCTTCGTAACCCGGAATGGTATATTCTACGTCCAAGTCTCCAAAGATAGAGCTTCTCTCTTCGGGGAAAATATGAAAGTCCTCTCTGGGTCTAGAGGTTACGGCCTCTAAATCTACAATGATGTTGTCCGATTCAGATTGGTCGTCAAATTCTATTGCAAATGCCTGTGAGGAATAATAGACGTCTCTTAGTGTGGATGATTTTTTCTCTCGGGTTAGCCGATTGGCAAAAAACGCAAGCCACATTAATTGAGTAAATGCACGAAGTTGAGAAGAGTTTTTTGCACTTCTTAGGGATGAAGAACTGCCTAGAACGTACTGTCTGAGTCTTTTGTCATAGACAATGTTGCCCACTGATCTGCTTGGAATGGAAAATTTGGGAAATTGGCCGTTGTCCAGATCTTCATAGATTTTTGCACCGTGGTTTCTTAGAGCCTCAAGGACATTCTTCTGTTTTTCTTTAGCCTTTTGGCTTAGTGTCTTTGATTTTGATTTTGATGCCTTACTTGTTTTCAATGGGACTCTCCTTCTTCTCTGTCATTTTATCTTCTTTTTTATTCTCTTCCGCCCCCGCCCCTGCGTTTGATCCGCTCTCGATTGGAAGCTGTGCTTCTAGAATCTTCTTATAACTTGGCTTTGCCTTCTTTCCTGCAAGTTCGGTACAAAATTCTGCGATCATTGGAATATATTTTGCATAAAGATTTGATCTCCTCTTTGCCATTTCAGCTTGGCCCCTCTTTGACATGTATGCGGCCAGTTTCCTAGACAGGTATTGCAAGGCCAAACGCAATTCCCTCTCAATCTCTTGTCTGTCTGCAACGTTTTCCTTTCCTGCAGTCTTGTACGGAATTCTTGTAGAGCAGATGTGGGAGACAATGATAAAAGGAGGCTCGCCTTTAATTTTGTAGCGCCCCCAATCAATATCCCGAATCACCTTGATGACAACGTCACTTCCTTCATCATACAGTAACGGAATTCTATTTGCATATCGATAGACATGCGGGCCTCCAGGTTTGATATCCCCTCCATATGCAATTCCCATCTCAACTACAAATGGAAAACCGGAATATGCAGAAGCAGGACGCTGAACTACCGCAACAAAGTCGGGATTGAAGAATTTTTTGATTCCTTTTTCCAGCGGAGCTTCGCCTAGAGGGGCCAAACAGCTTGGATCTGGTGCAAGAAAATCCTCATATTTTTGTAGGGAATCACTTAGATTTACCAACTCTTGATTGGTCATCGTTCCCATTCTTTTTTCAGGCTTGAATCCGGCAAATTCAGAAAACTTTGCAGCTGTAGTTAGACCAACCCGTTGGAATCTTTTTGTGAGAAATGTACTAAGCGGCTCACCTTGGACTGTATTTGTTAACTGCTTGTAGTACCGACTTTCCGGATCCATGTCTGCGGATTTTGATTGCGAGTCTCCAAAATCCCAATAATGCAATTTTTTGTTGGGAACATCCATATCTTCAATTCTAATCTTGCTTAATTTACCAAAATCCATTTTAAGAAAAGACATCAATGCAATGACAACACGGACTTGTCGTGAGAGATTCTTCCATTTTCTACTTGCTTTTGCCATAATTGCCGTAAAGCTGAGGTTTTGTTTTGACAGCCCCAAGTCTTTTCGGACTTTTTCTATCATGGGATCATCGATTGTCGGGATCTCAAATTGCGATTCAACAATCATCCTCCTAATCCTTTCAACATCGATCCCATGCGGATGTGGTCGAATGATTGTTGGCGGAGGAGGAATGTCTTTAACAAACCTGGGATGTGAGAATCTCCCACCTTTTGGATCATCAAATGTTATTGAGGCATATGGGGTTATCAATGACGTTTCATAGACATAATCGCGAATTTTACTTCCAGCTTTAGAATAGTCGCCTTCTAAGCACACGCTTACAGATAGCCCCTTTTTTGCCACTTCCTTAGTAGTGTGCTTGGTTATTATGGGCTTGTTTTTTTCAATATCCAGCAAGATCTCAAAATGATCCTGCGTTTTTCCATCAGTGCAGCTTTTTACAACGACAGGCCTGTTGGTGGTAATCTGCCCATAGAGTATTGCCATCGTGGCTCCCAATCCAAACATTCCTCGAGCCTGCTTTAGGCCAAACTTTGAACCATACAGAACTGTTCCAAAAGCCAGAGGAACGTGTTTTGCGTTTACTCCAGGACCGTTGTCTTTTACAGTCAAAACGTAGTGTTTTGGGTCCGACTTCTCGGGGTCTACTGCCTTAATTGCCAGATGAACGTCAGGCAATATTCCCATTTGATCACACGCATCTAAAGCATTTTCGACGAATTCCCTGACTGCGGTGTATAGCGAACGTGTAGGGTTGCTAAACCCTGCCAAATCACGGTTGCTGTAAAAGAACTCACTGGGGGAGATTTGATTGAATTTTTCCTTAATAGATGACATCTTGATTTTCCCACAATTTCATCTTGTCCTCTTTTTCTCTTCTGTTTGCAGCCTCCAATTTGTTATATACGGTGCCATGCATGCTTCCATTTGAAATTGAGGATATTGCGTCAACTGCAAGACGCAGTTTTTTCGCATCGCCAATTACTGAAACCGTTTTCCCGTAAACTGAGATGTGCGTTCCACTGAGATTTTCCATACTTCTCCTTGCTCTACCACCTTCTCCAATAATTCTCCCTTTTATCCTTTCAACATTAGCGTTTGACTTGCCAGCGAACTCTCTTAGATCCATTACATGCAACGTGTTTTCTCCTTTTAGGAGAGTCATGGCATTTTCAGGCGAAAAGCCCCTACCGATAGCTGTAACAATCTCCATTGCTTTGAAAGGCTCAATCTTCTCAACAGAGTGGGTTGATTTTATTAAGACTTCTCCCGTCTCCCCATCAATGTCTAAGAAAATGTGGCAAGCTGATTCGATCTTTGATTTTACATTGCCGGATTTTCCTATAAGAACTGCGATTCTGTCATTTGGGATCCTAATTAATTTTTCAAAACTCATTTTGTTATTTTTCCATATACAACGTCAGGATCCTTTACGGGAATGCCCCTCTTACTGAAGAATCTAGTCATGTTACTAATATCTCTTTTAAGAAATTCATGTGAATTTGGATGCCTTAAATCAACAGCAGAACCCAAATCAAAAACGACAAGCCTGCTGTCTGTTTTGAAAATATTGTATTCAGAATAGTCACCATGAACTAATTTTGCTTTTTGGTAAAGGTCTTGAAGTAACGATATTGATTGCAAATAATCACTCTCATCTACCTGAGATCCTAGCAATGTTTTTGATGGGGCCCCATCAGTTCCAATGAAATTCATAATCAGGACATTATTTGTCACTAGAATGGGCTCAGGAACAGGAAGACCAGCTTCATGGCACTGTAAGAGGTTGCGGAACTCCTTTTTGGCCCAGAGATAAACCATGTTTTTTGTGCCTTTTTTTAGGCTTGAGAATCTCGGATCACCTGTAATGTAGGATTCCCGTTTTTTAAAATTTGAAGTGCCCACCAGATAAATTTTCAAAGCGACATCCTTTTTATTTTCATCTACGCCCCAAAACAATACGGACTCCTTTCCAGCACTAACTGCCCCATTGACATAAGATATTACATGATCAGCAATCATTTTGTATAAAGTCATTACAGTTGGTTTGTCTAAAACTTCGTTTATTGTCTTGCCTTTTTTGAAGCCGTCTCCTAGCTGTCTTTTTTTTGATTTTGAAGATAGTTTTTTATCAACTTTTGATTCTAATTTGCGGCTTAGTTCATCAAACATGATTTGCAAAACCCCAATTCAACAAAATAAAATTTTCACACAAAATAGCATGCGTCATTTTACATTTTAAAGACAATTAAAAATGGAATATCTGAAATGATTTTTACGCCGTTTTCAGATCCAATTCCGAGTTCTAGTGACAATGAAACGGTTTCTTTACCAATCATGTTAATTATGGAGGAATTTTGCAATAGTGTTTTTGCCTCTTCTTTGTCAATAAGTTTTTCCCCATAGTATCTTTTACTGACATGCATATCAAGTTCTCCTTCAGAGATATTTTTACCTAGCAATTCCGCATCACAAATATTTAGCATTGCATTTTTCTGGTAATCGGTAATTCTTGCAGAGAATTGCATTATGCATATTTACCTTTAAGAGTTGATTTTGCCCCGCATGCTTCACAAATTAAAAATGAGATCCTGTTTTCTTTTTCGATTTTTGTGTCGGGACTTTTACATGTAGGACATTCCAGATAATCCTTAACATAAATTTGAAACAATCTGACAAAATCATCAGGAGCACGTTTTCCAATAAACATTGCCTTATCGCCTAGTCTTTCTGCAGGAACTGCGAATTCTTTTGATAAATATTGAAGAACCTTGTCAGGATCCCGTCTTAGAACTTTGGGAAATTCAGAGAAATTACGCAATAATGTCTTTTGACCTTCCCACATTACATCTACTACGGGAAGCTCAAATCTTGCAGATGAATTCTTTTTGGTCTCACCTAGTTTGTCTTGAATTCGTTTAAGCAACTTCTCATATTCTGCTTTTGTCAATACAACCAAGCATACACTAGACCCTATATGGGTTTAGGTGTTGCAGTTTGGAACTCTCAAAAATCTTGTCTGCGATGCGATAAAATTTGGATATGAGTTACATTTCTTTACCTCGCAGCAATTCAGGGGAGGAAAAGATGGACATATGATGCCCTAGCACCGTGACGTCTGACCGTGCGTAGGATGATATCATAATACTATCGGACAGATTTCGACTGGATCTGACCAACATCTGTCTAGTTCGCTTAAGAAACCCCTAATGAATTTATACTCGTAGTCATACAACAAGGATTTTGTATGAAGAAAATTAGTCTGTTTTACAGCTTGTTTTTCCAAGCCATTTTTGACCAAGATTATCTTGATCTGGGCAGGGTGTAATCGGTTAAGTCAGTCTTGACAATTTCAACTAATTATACAAGATTTATCAAATTATTGAAAAATATACAGTATGCAGGCGATGAATTCTTATTTTTTACAAGTTCCTTTGTGTGACTTAATCGATTACGGCATGGTTGTAAAGCAGGCTGAAATTAGAATAAATGTCTTGGGTTTGTTTATCTGACATTAATTCTGACGTACTGGGAATGAGATTGAGTTCTATAATTCGAACAAAAAAGGAAAAGTGGAAGATTTACTCTTCTACAGGTTCCGCTTTATCAATTTCAGAATCTACAGGTTCCGCTTTATCAATTTCAGAATCTACAGGTTCCGCTTTATCAATTTCAGAATCTACAGGTATTCTGGCAATCCTTTTCTTGCCTGATTTCTTAAAGTAGATTCTGTAGGTACTAGTATGTGCAACTACATTGCCACCAATTGGTCTTGTTGGGTCGCCGAAGAATACATCTGGTGAAGCCATAACCTGATTTGTTGCAATTGCGGCACAGTTGTATGTTTCTGCAATTCTTGACAACAAATGAACAAAGTGATTCAATTTTTGTTGTCTGTTTGAAAGAGTTCCCCGCCCCAGATATTCAGAACGGAATAACCCAACTGCAGAATCAGCTACAATTAGCTTCACGTTATTTTCTTCAATTACAGGACCTGCTTCTTCTAGAATCAATGTTTGATGTGCACTGTTGTATGCACGCGCAACAACTATGCGGTCTAGAACTTTCTCAGGATCCATGTCATGAGCTTGTGCAATTGATACTATTCTTTCTGGTCTGAAAGTATTTTCAGTATCGATGTATAGTACACTGCCTTCTAATCCGCCCTCTTCTTTGGTTTTCTGAACCATTACAGACATAGTATGTGCAAATTGTGTTTTACCACAGCCAAATTCACCATATACTTCTGTTAATGCTTGTGTTTCAAGACCGCCATCAAATAGTGTATCAAGACAATTAGTACCAGTTGTAATTTTACCAATACTCTGACGATGCCTGTAAATCTCACTTGCACTTGTAAAGTGTTTAGCTATCAAACCCTCATCAACTAGATGTTGTCTGGCTTTGTTGACAATTTTTTCAGCCGTGTCTTTTTCCATCCCAGTTATCTCTGAAATCTCTACTGGGCCTCTGACAATGAGATCCATGATGTTGTGGACCCCAGCATCGGATAGTTTTCTTGTAGTTACAGGGCCTACGCCCTCTAAACTATCTAATCTTAAATCTTCTACCATACCGTATGGTACGGTACCAGTACTTTATAAGGATATTGTTTTTAGTAGTCTGTTGCATAACTAGCCCGGATCAGAATATCCACATTCCTTTCCGGCTCCATCTCACTGCATTGCAAGCACCTCCTGATACCTGTTGTATATGG
>RKRY01000142.1 GCA_007571135.1 Candidatus Nitrosopumilus sp.
GCCATATACAACAGGTATCAGGAGGTGCTTGCAATGCAGTGAGATGGAGCCGGAAAGGAATGGGGATATTCTGATCCGGGCTAGTTATGCAGCAGACTAGCATATACGACATACTGCACAGGATGGGCTTCTCCTCGCGCAGGCCGTGGCCAAGACACCCAGAATCAGCCTCAGAATCCGCACAAACGGCGTTTAAAAAAAAGCTAGAAGGGATGTGGGACACCATGCCGCAAGGGGATACAGGCCATTACCATTGACGAGGCATCTCACATCACAGGGTGAAACACACAGAACGGGTGGTACCCGGTCGGCAGGCCGGCGAGAACACCTGTCAGCCTGTCAGGAAAAAGATTCCACCCGCTTGGCGTGTTGCACAGGGAGGTTTGTCTGCCGGTTTGTAGACAGGGCAGACAGCGGGAGCTTTATCGGATTCCTAGTGTACCTTGACAACGCCGGATACCACAAATCGGCCGCGGTAAAAAAATATCTTGATGATCGAGGCGACGTCGTGCTTAGACACCTTCCTCCGTACACGCCAGAGCTCAACCCTGTGGAGATACAGTGGCGCATGATCCGCAAGGGTACCGGCAACAGGCTGTATGGGAATACGGAGGAGATGAAGGAGTCGATTCGTGTGATGCTGGATAACGGTGAGTTCAGGCCCGTCAAGATAAGCAACTATCTAACATAGACACTATGTACCACACTACCAGAAGCTCTCATGATCTTTGGTTTTTTCGGTGTGAATATTTTGTCCTTGTTGAGGAATTTTGCACTGTTCCAGGCGTGTTACGCAACAAACTCCAAATGAGGCAACGAAATTATAGTAGAAAAGAAACAAATGTGTAAATTGTCTGAAAAAGCTTGGCTAGGAGCAATATTTCTAAAGGATGAAGGCGGTTACAAAATTGTCCTAAAGGCATTGCGACATTACAAAAAAAGATTAAAGACGTTAGGTGGTAGTCCTGAATTAAAAGATTCTGCAGCCATGTTTGCCTCGGTGTTGCATCAACAAGCTGTAAAAACAATTCCAAAAATTGATGAGATGATTGAAAGGATAGAAGGCAGTTTAGGAGACATCCAACTAACAAACAAACTGGTCGAGGAAATTCCATTTTTGGAAAAGGCCCTGCAATGCTACGAGGCAGACATTCACAAGGCTCAAGATTTTGGCCACGAGTATTTTGTCAAATTGGTAGGGGATGTGAAGGAAACTGCAAAAGATCTTAAAACCATAAATGAAGCGCTTAAGAAGATAAAACAATTCTCAGAGTAACACTGAAATTCTACAGAATCACCAAACGGGACAAAGAAGCGGAACATATTCTGGCAGTTGCACGATGCCGCGTGGTGGGCTCGGGTATAGGGCTGTCAAGAACTCTTCAGACGACTGACAAACTGGCAATGCAAGAAGCATCTGCATTTTTGACCTGTTTTTTATTTTGAACCTTCTGCCACCGTAGTGTCCGTGATAAATTTTCGGCTACAGAATGACCAATATCATTGCCAAAAGATCAAAGATCAACCTTGTTGTAAATATCGGACAAAGACAGAAGAATATTAATATCGACAACTCCGACTTTCTGACAAACGCCTCGCTTGCGTGCCTTATGCCCGTCATGCAAAGAGGTAGATTCTAAAGTGGCAATCCAACTGCCTGCCTAATGCAACACAAAGACGGCAAGTCAGTACGCAGGATGTGCAGATGCCTGATGGGTCATTAGACGATTCGCAGATAGACGATGCGCCATGTAGTTGGATATTCTGAGAAGGGGATGGGCAATGCGTGAGACATGACCATATGCGGCCGGCTGGAAGACCGCCTGAAAGCCGTAGGTACGCTTATTGGCAAGCAAAAGAAGGGGAATCAGAATAAACGGAAGAATAGATCAAGTTTGGCAAGCTCTGGATTGGAGATCGTCTTCTCTGCGTTTGATGGGTATTCGGTGAGTCGGTCATGGCATCAAAGCGGGAAAATATCTGCATGGGTTCATGCCAAAGGCTGTCGCCTGCAACTGATTGCAGTGCATGTGAAGGGGAGAAAAGCGGACTGATGTGATATGCAACGATACTTTCCACTCTTCGCACATCATCAAAGCCATGAATGTGAGAGAGAATGGGGAGCCGTACAACCGACTAAGAATTACTGTCCTTTTAGATACCAATCCAGATATGGCATTAGGGATTTGCACAGTTTCTTTTTTTCGCTCTCGTCAGATTCGTCTTTGATTTTCTCAATCTTGCCCTGAAGGTATTTAGAAGTCAACGGACTCTTTAACTCGAGTTTGATTTTTGCCAAAACTTTTAGAAATTTGTCCGACAGTACAGAATCAAAGTTGTCCCGAATTTCCGAAATCTCGTTTTGAAGAGACATATGCAAACGTCAGACTCACTGGTTATAATTTTTGTCCAAGATGTCCTCATCGTCCCAGACAAGACGGAATCTTCCGGTAACTCGTAAAATCCTGATCTTCCCACCTTTCTTGAACCGTAATTTGTAAAATCTGTGAGAAGCGTCCTCTATCTCTAATGAAACCGAATCTTTTACCGTTTGAAAAACAACAGGATCATTAGAAGTTTGTTTCCATTCTCCTTCGTCAAAATCGATATAGAATTTTGTATAAAGCAGCCCCATAACATCCGAAAAACATGCCTGAATAAAAAACTAGATACGGTACCGACATTCTAAATTAAAGCAACCGTCTTCTAGATGCTTGTGATGCGACTGAAAATTAGAAAGAAGATAGTTGTGCTACGAATCATTTCCAATACCTAAAAACGAGTCATGGTAAGGAAATTTTTGCATGTGTGAGAAATTATCAATTACTCTTTATCAATAAACTCATTTACGCCAGGCGGTTCTGGGGCAAGGCCCTTTCTCTTTCTGATGTCTGATACTGCATTCTGTATGAGGGATTTTGGAACTTCAGTCCACGCCTTAAACGAAGTGTTCCAAGTAGCACGGCCGGCAGTCTGGCCTCTCATCTCTTCAGACAAGGTAAAGGTTTCCGAAGCTGGAATCTCGCCTGTCACGATGCTGGATGCGCCTTTTTGAGACATATCTATGACTTTTCCCCTCTTTCCGGAAAGTACGGTTGCAACATTTCCAACCAAGTCCGTAGGAACCCTGACCTCTATTGCCAGCGTAGGCTCCAAAATGGTCGTTCCTGCCGTCAGCAATGCGCCGGTACAGGCACGCCGTGATGCAGGACCTAGTTGTGACAGGCCTCTGTGGGCAGTATCCTCGTGTGGGACAAAGTGAGTGAATATAAATTTGCAATCCCTCATCTGTTCCTTACACAGCGGGCCTTCTTTCATTACTTCGTCAAATCCCGAATTGATAGAGTCCGTTGATTCTTGAACAAACTGGACCCCCTTTGTTCCATTGATCAAGACATTACCGCGAGAGTCAAATTTCATGACTCTTTTAATTGTATCCGTGTCCCAGCCAGCACCCTTTAGTAAATCAGCAACGACTTTCTTGTCTTTTAGATCACTGATCTCACCGGTCCTCAGCATGTCTGCGATTTCTGGTTCTAGCGGTTCGACTTTCATGAAAATCTTGTTGTGTCTGTTTGGTGATTTTGACATGACTGGCTCACAGCCGGATCTTATGGTTTCACGATAGTTGATCAGGGGTTCAGACGTTACGATTTCGATCTTGGCATCTTGTATTCTATGTGTTGCAACGTCAAGGTGCAACACGCCCATTCCTGCAACAATGGTTTCTCCACTCTCCTCATCAATCTTTACAACAAGGTTGGGATCTTCGATGGTAAGCTGCCTGAGAACCTCTACTAGTTTGGGCAAGTCCTTTGGATGTTTTGGTTCCACGGCGACCTGCACAACTGGTTCTGAGACGTATTTTACACCTTCAAACATCGGAATGTCTTTTACAGACGATAGTGTGTTTCCAGCCCTAGCTTCAGTCAATCCCAACAATGCTGGAATGTTTCCAGCGCCTAATTCCCCGACTTGTTCTCTTTGGTTTCCCATAAAGAAGTTAACGGACTGGATTCGTCCTTCACGTTTTTCGTCAATTATGTTAATTGTTTGTCCGTCCCTGATGGTTCCTGAAAACAATCTGCCAATTGCAACAGGACCTGCTGCAGGATCTAAGACCATGTTTACAATCATCATAATTGCAGGCCCGTCATCACTACATGCAAGTAGTGCCTTGCCAATATCTGAATCCAGATCACCCTTCCAAATTTGTGGAATTCTGTACTTTACTGCCTCATATGGTGCGGGATGGTGCTTTACGACCATTCCCAATACTGCATCGGCTAACGGTGCTTTTTCTACCAAGTCGTTGACTTTTTCGCTTTCATAGGAATCGATGACCTCTTTAAATGTAATTCCGCGTTCTTTCATCAGATCTACGTTGATGGCCCACCTGTCTTTTGCAGAACCAAACGTAACACTGGCATTCTGAATTGAGACCTTCCATTTTTCCTTATATTCGGGTTCGGCATAAGTGTCGATTAATTGATTAAAGTTTGAAACCACTTCAGCTAGTTGCTGCTGCATTTTTTCAGGAGTCAGCCTAAGTTCTTTGATTAGTCTGTCGACTTTGTTGATAAACAACACGGGTTTTACTCTCTCTTCAAGAGCCATTCGGGTTACCGTTTCAGTCTGTGTCATTATGCCTTCGACTGCATCGCACACAACTACTGCACCGTCGATTGCCCTTAGGCTGCGAATAACCCTCCCGCTAAAGTCCACATGTCCCGGAGTGTCGATCATGTTGATGACATATTCTTGATCCTTTTGTTGGAAAAGCAAAGTAACATTTGCCTGATAGATGGTAATCCCCCTTTGCTGTTCTTCTTTATCAAAGTCCATTGCCAACGCTTTGCCAGCTGCAGATGGCGCAATGATGCCAGAGTAAGCTAAAAGGCTGTCACTCATGGTGGTCTTTCCATGATCGACATGCGCAATAACTCCAAAGTTTCTGATATTGTCCTTGTTTTTGATAATCTTCAAGACTTCGCCTGTTGACTTGAATTTTACCATATTCGCACACCATAACACTCATCTATTAAACCTTGGGACGAGATTTTGATCAGTATGTTGTGTTATCAAACCATCATATTCTGGCATGTGGGAAGGATCAATAAATCATTTGATTGCTTATATTTCGAAGCTTTTTTGCAGTTACAAAGTAACAGTCCCTTCTTTGTTTTCTTTTAGCCTCATTTAGAGCAAGAAATTGTGAAAAAAACGTACAATAAAGAAATTGGGGCATCTTGCCACTCGGAACTGATGGATGGATCACGTTTATTCCGATCCTTTTGAGATTTTTTACTAGTTGCAAGCTGTGGTGACTGCTAGTTTCAAACAGTATTACGGTGTCGCCTTTTTTTGTTGAGAATAACTCCATATGAGAAAACTGTTCAATCCTACAATAATGTGCGTCATAACCCATTATCTCATAAAATTTTGAGGCGCAATACATAGCTAAAGGAAAAGTAAACTCGTTTCCTAAGATGTAGATCCTTTTTGAGACCCGGTATTTTTTAGAATCATTTTTTGCTTTTAAGAAAAGCTTCGAACCCCTAGGAATTTTAATATTTTTGACTAACGACAAACATGTCAGCGCACTTTCTAAAAATGAGATGCTTCCGGCAGTAACCGGATGATGACGACGGTGATATGTATTGGAATTTAAGACAATTATATTCTTAGTCGCAAAAGCTAGCCTGCTGTCAGATTTGACAGTAATTGCCGTAGAATGTTTAGCATGTTTGGCGGCCTTGATGTTGGCAATAGTATTTCCGGATATTGACACGAAATAGATGCTTTTTGATTTTAGAAGGGAACTACAATACAGATCCATCGGATTCATAGCTCGAATTAGGCCATCTGAAAGTGATTCGGCCAGCATTGATGAAACAAGGGAATCGCCGCTTCCGCTAAAAATGATGTTATTTTGGGCATTCTTTGGAATGGGTTTTTGTTTCTTGAATGATTTTAACAAAAAAGTTTGAAGTTCAACATCCTTCTCAAATGCGGTTATGGTATTCATAACGTCTATCCAAATTCCAGCATATATTAGAAAAACGATCTGAAGTAGTCTGTTGCATAACTAGCCCGGATCAGAATATCCACGTTCCTTTCCGGCTTCATCTCACTGCATAGCAAGCATCTCCTGATACCTGTTGTATATGGCTATCTTGAGTTTGATCCCCTGCACTATGCTTTCCCATTTTCGTGCACGCACATTGTTCCCAAACAGACGCTTGGTAATCGGTTAAGTCACGCACAATGTTATGCAATTTTGATCCGACGATCTAAAAGGGATCAGTTTCACACCATCACATGGAAAACCTAGATGTCAAGGAGATGCGGGACGAGATCACCATGGCTATATCGACAACAGGTGCCGGTTCGGGGCAAAGCTTGCCAGGGCAGTGCCAAACCTGTTTACGTTTTTGAGGCACCCGAACATGGAGCCGACCAACAACTCTGCAGAGCGCATGCTGCGGCCGTAACCGGTTAAGTCGCATGAAAGAATTTGTAAAAAATGAGAGTTCACAGCTTACATGCGATATATTTTTCAATAATTTGATAAATCTTGCATAATTAGTTGAAATTGTCAAAGCTAACTTAACCGATTACCTGCGGCCCGTCGTCATATCGCGCAAGATCCGCCACGGGACCAGGAACAAGGACGGGATGGGGCGGTTCAGCACGCTGATGACGTGCTTCCAGACATGGGAGCGGAGAGGGGCAAGCGTGTCAGAGATGCTGCTGAGAATACTCGTGGCGACTTAATCGGGTACCGTATCTGTACTGCGATCATACCTTTTGATCAGTATTTGTTGACAGAATGATAAGTGATTATTAATCATAAACACTACGCCGAGATGGTTTTCATGCGTTCAACAAACTCATCTGAAGGCTAGTTTTGATTTTTATTACGACTAGATTTCCAACCAGCTATGGAAATATCTGTAGGACACACTCCGGATTCAGATGACGCATTCATGTTTTACGGAATGTTTACAGGAAAAATTCCTTCTCCAGATTTTACAGTGCGTCACACAATTGCAGATATTGAGAAGCTAAATCGCAAGGCAACAGATCCCCAACTAGATGTTACAGCGGTATCTGTTCATGCATGTGCATACATTCCAAGATACACCATTCTGCGCAGTGGTGGAAGTTTTGGTATTGGGTACGGTCCAATCGTTATTGCAAGAGAGCAAATGAGTATTGACGAGGTACAGAAATGCAAGATCGCAATCCCGGGTAAAATGACTTCGGCATTTTTGCTACTCCAACTAATGATTGGAAGATTTGATTATGTCGAGATGAATTTCAGTAATATTCCAGAAGCTGTCAAATCGGGAAAAGTAGATGCGGGGTTGGTAATCCATGAAGCACAATTGTCGTATGAACAAGAAGGAAATGTCAAAATTTTAGACGTTGGTAAATGGTGGGACAAAACCACAAACGGCCTTCCGGTTCCTCTTGGAGTCAATGTCATAAAGACAGAGTTAGGCACAGATACTATTGGAAAGTTTGACAGATATCTTCAAGCATCAATTGAATTTGGCTTGGAAAATCTTAATGACGCATTAGAGTATGCAATGCAGTATTCAAGAGGAAAGTCAAGAAAATTAATTGAGAAATTTGTCAAAATGTACGTAAACAAAGTCACGGTCGATATGGGGAATTCGGGCGAGCAGTCAATTAGAAAACTCTTTGAGATGGCCAGAGCGAGCGATCTTGTTCCGGATTTTGAACCAGATATTGCCACCAGATAATTATAGAGTAAAAATTTTTTTAAATTAATGGGTGATGGGATTGGTGGTCCGGTATTGGAAATTTTAACTGGAAATGCATTTCGTATTGCCGTGACTCATGTTAGAAAGGACAACAGCGAAGAATACGGAAGGAGTGAAAAAATCATTATTGCAAAAATTGACAATCCTGAACGTCCCCAATATGCAGAGGCTACCAAAAGACAGTTAGAACAAGCTCTGAGTGGAAAATTTCTTTCTTGCAATGTCCAGTACAGAGACTCAAAGACAGACGCACTTGTTTGTAATGTCTTTGTCCAAAAACCACCTGAGGGGTTTTGAGAAGTGTTGTCTAGAATCATGCAAACCAGCCTTTAGGTACGTCGTCAATCATCTATCTTTTGTAGTATATCGCACACTGAAAGGCGACTCAGTACCGGATCCCCCACATGCCAGAACAAAACACAAGGCAGCAGGATCCACACATGCCTTGAGGCAGGCATATGTACACGCAAGCCAGAGTATACTGTAGGGTGTGGCGGGAAGAATAAGACATGGCATGATCCGGTCTTGGGGGATAAGATCCAAGACGGGGTCCGCAGATCCGGGTGTCAGAATGCCCTGCTTTTATTATGCACTTATGGCATACGGCAAGAGGACGATGTCGCAAACACTGTATTCGTGCAGCCCTGGGAGACCGTGTGAATGGACACAGATGACCTTCAAGTTCGGGATGGAGGCAGTATGGATACGGAAGTCCAAGTCACTTCCATGACCACGGCCACGAGACTATTTTTTACTTAACTGATAACTAATATACAATTAAAACGCAGTATGTAGTAGAAAATGGTCTTATTGGATAAGAAAATTTTTGCAGGCGGAATGGCCATGATTGTCGCGGGCATAGCCATTGCATCTTTAATGAGTGAAGCTCCTGCCGGGGAATCGGGAATGACCGAAGAAGAGATAATTGATTTAATGATTGCCGAAGACGAAAGCCAAGCCTATCAAATGCTTTCAGGAATCTTGGCAGGTGTTGGATTCTTACTTGTATTGATTAGTTTCGGGGTAAGACGCAAAAAAGGCAGTGTACAAAAGACAGAAAAACCTGCTAAATGATTCCAGTTCTATGATCTGACACAAACCACAATCTAAGCAGAAACTGGCATGATCTCATGGCCACAAACCCGGTGCTTGGCTCGTTATTGAAACCACAAAATCAATTTAAAGTGTGAAAGTTGAGATGCAGGACTAATTCTGTTGAAATGACTTGAGGCCAGATATACGGAATCAATCAGAACCGGCCAGCAGCCAGTCAAGAAATGCAGCAACTCGCTTACAATTTGGAAACTGCGTTTAATCTGTCACCAAAATTGACAAGAAAAAACAGGCAAACTAAGACAAGGACAGATCAGGACCGTAGTTAGACACCCGATCCGTATTCAGAATTGTCTTACGATCTTAAAATGAGTGTCTCGTTGGACGGGATGACGGCCAATCTCTTTTACCAACGTTGCCAGTTCGTCAACAGATGAAGCTGTTGGCTTTCCTGCTGCACGGTAAATCTCCTCTGAAAACGCAGTACCCACCAGATCATTTCCTCCATTGGACAGGGCCACTTGAGCAAGTTTTTTGCCATATGCTACCCAGTATACAGAGATGTTATTTAGGGCATTTGCCAACATCAATCGAGAAAGGGCAATAACTCTAAGATCATAAATCGAAGAGCATTCGTTGCTTGCCAAACACTCCTGCTCTAATTCAGTGTTGTCGGGACTAAATTTTAACGGAATCAAAGTGATAAATCCGTTAGTTCTCTTTTGCAATTCCCTTATCTTGATTAAATGATCAATGATGTGTTCTGGTTTTTCAATATGGCCATACAGCATTGTGACATTACTTCGAATCCCAAGGCCGTGGGCCTCTTCAATCACGTCCAACCACTGTTGTCCGGAACATTTTCCACGAACGATTTTTCCACGAATGTCGGGATGAAACAATTCCGCACCTCCGCCAGGCATGGAATCAAGTCCGGCATCTCTGAGTCGAGAAAGAATCTCCCTGGTAGAGTTTTTTGTAAGTTTGGAGAGATAAAATATCTCTGCAGCAGTTAATGCTTTGATGTTAAGTTCGGGATGATTTTTTTTAATGACCCGCATCATATCCTCATAATATTCCAGGGGGAGTTTCGGATGAAATCCGCCTACAATGTGTACTTCGGTTGCACCCATCTGTTTTGCAATGGAGACGCGCTGCTCAATCTCTTGCGGAGTTAGAGTGTACGCACCATCATCGTCTTCTTTTTGATAAAAAGCGCACATTTGGCAGCTTGCAGCACAAACATTCGTGTAATTCATGTAATAAGATGCAGCAAAGGTGACAGTATCCCCGATCAATTTTTTTCTAGAAGTATCTGCAACTGCCCCCAGTAAATGCAGGTTGTCATATTTCATCAATTCCAAACCGTCCTTGTAAGATAACTCCTCGCCAGCAATTGCCCGATCAAGTGCCTGAGAATCTCCTGACAACTGTTCTAACATGTTCAAACTCATTTTGATCATGATATATTCCTTAGTCTGAAGAGATAAGTAGTCAATCATCTAAAGAATTTCATGGTCATGCCATTAGTAGACGAGCACAAACCAAGATGTTACCTGTGCCATAAAGGATTTGAAGATATCGAGGGGTTAAGGAAACATCAAAATTCCAATGATTGTGATTTTTTTGAAATGAATCAGAAACAGGCATACAGAGAGCCTGCGCCTGGTGATGTTACTGTATTTTAGATTCTCCCTATTTGATGGATCTTGCTAGCATGTTGCATAACCTGCCTAAATTAGGATAATCTTGGCCAAATATGGCTTTGAAAAGCAAGTTGTGCAACATACTAGATCTTGCTAATTCCAGTGTAACCTGTTTTACGGTGCGTAGTGTCTAGGCTACATGTTGGAACATCTTGACAGAGTACTTGGCTAGAGAATACTATTCATTGTGTTCCAATTTTAGACCAAGTCACTACGGGCAGGATTATGTTCTTAATGGATAGCGGCGGTGGCGTGCCTTTTTGAAATGCTTGGGGACTTAATTGATCCATTTCTCCAAGAAGACGTCTCTGAAGGCAAGCGATGGCACATCTTTTATCAATTTCATGTTGTATCAAACACATGATCGCTTTGGAGCATCACTCAGATGTAGCAAGAAACAAAAGTTCATGAGATCAAATGTTAAATCACAAACACAAACCCTGGAAAACCTCTCACAAATTTATGATCTTTGCTATGCATGCTGCCCTTTGTTTGACAAAGGATCCGGATCTGTAGATAGTGTGGGCGGCAGCGGCAGCAAGATCTCCAATGTATGATTAGGCAGTTTTATTGCAACTCCAATTCTGTCAATATTCTCGGTTGTGTCATTGTAAATCATGGTGCAATCATTTCTGACTTTGCTGTAAAACCCAGATCCTATATTTTTAGAGCCATTAAATGACATCCTCGACGAATTACTGTCTGTTGAACATTCTACATCCATGACCACTCCGCCAAACAATGTTCTGGCAAAATGAATTTACTGCTACACTGTGTCAGTTCAGTCAAGATGCACGTTTATCTCTAGGATCGATTTCTAATGAACGGTTAAAACATCTTACGGACTCGTCGTACCTTCCCAAGCTTCTTAATGCCACCCCTTTATAGTTCCATAAGTCAGGATCATCCTGATTCAGAAGCAAAGCTTGCTCAAAGGCACTTAGCGCATCTTCAAATTTTCCTTCGGACATAAACGACTGGCCTTTTGAAACAAGTTTTTCTTTTGTTTGATTCACAAACTATGTGGGCAATTATTCGTAATAAATTTAAAAAATTCAAAATTTAAATAAATTTTTCACAATGATATGGTATGAATTTTGATCAAACCGATGAAAAGATTCTAAAAAATCTGACTATGGATGCACGGTTGTCTGCTAGACAGCTGGCACTAAAACTTGGCATGTCTACAGTCACAGTATTGTCCCGAATAAAAAAATTAGAAAAAGAGAACATCATCAGAGGGTATGCTGCAATAGTTGACCATGAAAAATTAGGATATTCGCTGACTGCCATCATCGAGATTATTGCAAAAAACGACAAAATCGTCGGTATTGAAGAAGAGATATCAAAATTTGAGAATGTTTGTGGCGTTTATGATATTACAGGTTCTACTGATACCATCGTTATTGCAAAATTCAAGGAAAGGAACAAGCTCAGTGTATTTGTAAAGGGATTGGCATTAATTCCAAACGTGGAAAAGACGATTACGCACGTAGTTTTGACTACGACAAAAGAAGACTTTAGGTTAACTTGAAGGGATCTGCATGAAAACAAGTATTCTTTTGATCTCGTTGCTTGTGGCAGTCATTTTTACTCAATTGGTGTATGGGCAGTCTGTAGAGCTGGACATGGAGCTAAATGTCTCAGATCAAGACAAAATTTTGTTATTTGTGGGATTTATAGTAGCTGTCGTTGCAACATTTGTATTTTTGGCAAGAGACATCATACTAAGGAGAAAGACCCCATACGACAAGGAGAACCTTGAATCAAAGAAAGAAAAGACTTTTGAAAAATATCACTCTGGATGGGGAGACGATTATGAAGAAATTGGACAGAGGCAAAATACCCGGGAGGATAAAGAATTTCGCGAAGCGTCAATTAACAACAGACTTCCAAATTATTATGATGTGTTAGGCGTCGATATTGGCGCATCGTCAGAAGAGATTAGGGATAAATTCAGAGAGTTGGCAAAGAAAACACATCCAGACAAGACCAAAGAAAAATCTGAGAAAGAGATGGCTAACTTAAACAAGGCATATGAGGTGCTGTCTGATGAAGAGAATCGTAAAAAGTACGACAGGCATTTCAAAAGGGGTTAAACAGTCCTGATCCTTACAATGATCATACAAAGTTCAATTGATGAAGGGGTCTGAACGCTATTGGTTAGATTGGCAATGATCTCAATTTTAAAAGTATCTGACGGGAATTGTGTTGTGATTTTTAATTCATCAAAATAGGTGTTTGGACCCAGCATCTTTTTTGTCAATAACGGAACAATAGACAAGTCATGTACGGTTCCCCTCATTTTGTATGCAAATTTATCTGCAAAATACACTCCGCCACGTGTGGTGGGATTATTTACCGGGGTAGGTGAATTTACTATGCTGACAGACTTTACAGAGTATCTTGAGTCATTAAGATGCAAAGAGAAATCTAGTTGTTTGGATTCATTTGCAGTTATTAATTTTTCAAGCAGGTCCAAACTGACTGACATTTAAGACTAACCAAAACCAATTCTTTTGAATGTTTCTGCGGCAATGAGATATTGCATAATCCTGCCTAGATTGGGATAATCTTGATCAAAAACGGCTTTGAAAAACAAGTTGTACAACATACTCTGAGGCAATACCACGAGTACGTCAACGGATCATCTTTAAAAACAATAGTTTAGTCGATGTTATATTGCAACAATTTGCAAACACCCACTCGCTGAGAAGTGAAATAATCAATTCGATGGCTCAAAATGGACTGGAAGATGAATGTTATATTGCGATGCTAGATTATGCCGTCGATCTGTTTGAGAGTCAGGGGTTGGGCAGTGATTATTACGGGTACCACAACATCAATCATGAACTCGAAGTAACTTTTGTCTCATTGCTGGCAATCAATCAGGAGAGAGTAAAATTCTCACCAGAAGATATCAAGCACCTGTATGTTGCAGCACTGTTCCATGATTTCGATCCGCAAAAAAATGTTGATAAACCTCATGAGGAAAGTGTTCTTAGATTTATTTCAATGAATAAAAATCTAAGACAAATAATTGACTTGGCAAATGTGGACTTGGAGATAATCAAAGTCTTAATTCTAAGAACTACGTATCCTTGGAGTGGTGAGTTGCGAAAAAACGCAGAAGAGCAGATAAGGAGATGCTTTCAAAATTCAGATACGGCAAGGAACAATCAGCAGTTTCAACAACACATTATGGAGATTGGATGGTTTCTTTCCGTAGTAGACAGGATAAGCAGTTACGCTTTGGGGGATTTTTCAAAGGCCATGGAAATGGCCAAAATGAACGCCCATGCACTAGCATGGAGGCCATCAGTGATTGTTAGAAATGCTGTTGCATATTTTGAGGAGTTGCTCAATAAAGAAACAGACATGGTAAAAGAGATTCTAAGGGCACTCCCCAAGGACATGAGAAAAAACTTTTTTGATACGGTTCTGTCATTTATGAAGATCAGGCAGCAAGAGATTACTATACAAGCCGACTATGCTTATGAAAATTTAAAATTAATTCCAACCATAGACTCGATGTCGACTAGGGAGGATCCGAATTTTATCAAATCACTATATGAGATATTTTTAGAACTTCCAACACCGTTACAGTTTGAAAAGAAAAATTTTGAAAAGACTGTACAGGATCCTCAAGTCATCATCAACACATTAAGGCTGAATGACAAAAATGGCGAGGTTGTCGGGTTTGCCAAGGGCGGACCGCTAGAAAAGTACACCCTCAGAGAAGAGATCAAAGACGAGAATTACGGGTTGAGAAACACCATTTTTCTAGAACCGCTAGCACTTAAGATGGGTTATTGGGGCTTGAAAGGAGGCAGTGAGATGAGGCACATGTTTATCATGCAAGCTCATTCCATGAAATACAAATTTCTGACTAGTTTTGCATTGCGAAATGTGATCAGGTCCAGAGTCAGTAGGGAACAGGCAGAGTTTGTAACTTTGTTTGATCCTGAAAGATGGGACTATTACAGAATAAAGATTTAGACATACGCATGAAAAAGAGTCTGATAGAATATTTACGAACAGAGATCGAGGGGGATGTTCTATCAAACGAGGAATCGAGAGACTATTATTCAGTTGATTCAAGCTCTTATCAGGTTGTCCCAAAAGTAGCAGTTTTGGCCAATGGTCAAAAAGACATAGCCATAACAATCAAAGCGGCCAAAAAATTCAATACCACAGTTACCGTCAGGGGGACAGGCACGGGGTTAGTTGGAAGCGCATTAAACTCTGGAATAATTCTAGATTTAAAAAAATTAAACAAAAGCAAGATTGGAAAAAATTATGCGCAAGTCGAATCGGGAGTCATAAAAGGACTGTTGGACAAAAAATTAGAATTGCAAAAAAAGTTTTTTCCACCCAATCCTTCAATTGGCGCATTTTGTTCAATTGGAGGCATGCTGGGAAATAATTCTAGCGGGAGTAGAAGTTTGAAATACGGAAGCGTCATTGACAATGTTTTGGAATTAACTATGATAGATGGAAACGGCAGGGTTATCAATCTGCCCAAAAACAAAAAGATCGGCAAAAAAATATTTGAGATTTCCAGAAACATCGACAAAGAAAGGTTTCCATGCGTCTCAAAAAATTCATCAGGATATAGAATTGATGCAATAAAAAATGAGAAGGATGCGCATAAAATCATTCTGGGTTCTGAGGGTACGCTCGGAATAATCCTATCGGCAAAGATTAAAATTCAAAACATCCCAAAAAGAAAAATATTATTTGTATTAGAATATGATTCAGTCATTCAAGCTGCCAAAGACTGCAAAGGTATTCTGTCGACACGGCCATCGGCAATGGAATTTGTCGATAAGCAAATACTCAAACACATTCCACAAAAATTTGATAAAAAAACAAACTGCCTGTTATTTGTAGAGTATGATGAAAGAGTATCTGAAAATCAAAAAGAACTCAAAGCTATAACAAATGGGAAGATCAGAAAAACGATTCATACAGATAAACAAATTTTCAAGTGGTGGAGATATCGAGACCTGTCATTACATTTCAGTCTAAAATCAGTTAAAAAAGAGGAGAGAATCCCCCAGATAATTGAGGATGCGGCAGTGCCAATTGAAAAAATTGGGAGGGTATTTTCAATCATAAAACAGATCAATGAAAAATTCAATACTAAATCCATCATTTATGGACATATAGGAGACGGAAACCTGCACATCATGTTATATGGAAATATCCAAAAGACTGGCACCCTCAAGAAGATATCAAGGAAGTTCTTTTCTGAAATTATTCGATGTTCAGGCACAATTACGGCTGAGCACGGAGACGGAATTGCACGTTCAGAATTTGTCAAGGAACAGTATGGAGAGAGAAATTTTGAGATTTTCAGAGAATTGAAAAAGTTATTGGATCCTGATGGGATACTCAATCCAAACAAAATAGTGCCGTCAAAATAGTTTCATCACGGTATCGCAAAATTAACGAGGCAAATTAATTTACCATGACACCAAGATCAAGAATCTGTTTCGGTTTTGTTGGGCAGGATAAGGAAAAGGGTTGAAAGGGGGTGAAGAAAGAAGAAGGGCGGCATAGGTGGCAAACGTAATCGGTCAAGTCAACTTTGACAATTTCAACAAATTATGCAAGATTTATCAAATTATCGAAAAATATACCGTATGCACGATATGAACTTCCATTTTTTTACAAATTCTTTCATGCGACGTAGTGACTTGGTCTAAAATTGGAACACAATGAATAGTATTCTCTAGCCAAGTAGTCTGTCAAGATGTTCCAACATGTAACCTAGACACTACGTACCCGGTTACGTGGCAACCTCTTAATTGGATTACCTTTGATCCAATATCTGCATCATCAGAAATGGCATGCACTAATTAAATGATGATTAGAACCGGAACCAGTTTTAGCAACATGCATGTTAATATTAATCAGCAAATTCAAATTAGCTGATTTACAAACCGTCAAACACGATCTCAACTTTACCTGTCTTGCACGAACCGGGTCTGTTGTATCACTTAATCGTATTGGCAACAGGCAATCTGATCAAAGATTAACTTATGCTATCTTCGATCCAAAATCCAGGTTAATGTAAGTTTCAAGATTGGAAATCTGTCTTTTATTAGATTTTCTTGTAACGTTTGCGATCTTCTAAAATCTGCTCGATCCAACAAAGAATATCAGATGCAAAAAAATTATTCTAAAACTCAAAAAACAGAGGCAAGGATTTGCCACTTGGTGAAAAAAATTCAACAATGTCTTGCTAATAGAACCAAAACATAGAACAATCATGCCAATAGGATATTGCGTAAAGTGCCGCGATAAGCGAGAAATCGGTGGCGCAAAACCATACACCATGAAAAATGGCAAACCTGCAATCAAAGGCACCTGCCCTACTTGTAGCACGGCCATCTTCAGAATCGGTAGAGGATAGGACGACAGAATACCTGATACTGCCGTCCCTCAACTAGTCCATTCCGTAACAAACAGGTTGGAATGGATCTTTTTCTATTTCTCCAACAATTTTGTCTTCCACAAGCATGGATTCGATCATTTTTGTTCTTTGTACACAGACAACACTGCTAGATTAAATCGGTACCTTTTTTACGTGACTGTCGGGGAACAAAATGCCAGTCATTTACGGATCAAACCTGCGTAATTAGGTGTGTGGGGCATCTAGCGATTCTGCACGTTGCTGTCGTGGATTATCATGTTATTAGAATTGTGCTTGTAAGCAGCACGAACATCGTGATTCTCTTTACTTTGTCAGCAAACTCACAATGCTGTTGTTGCATCTTAAAGCAAGCCTCGTCTTTTGATTTTTCAAGTCTTGAATGTGGCGTGATCAGTCATCTGGACAAGCACGAATGCAGGTCCGATTATGACCATTGTTCTCCATCTCATTCAATTGAGATCCTGTTTATTGCATGATCGTATGCTTGTAGCCAATCTGTTTTACAGCTTGTTTTGTAAATCTATTTTTGGCCAAAATTCCTCGTAACCGGTTACGACACATGAAGGAATTTCTAAAAAATGAACGTTCATAGATTACATACTGTATATTTTTTCAATAACTTGATAAATCCTGCATAATTAGTTGAAATTGTCAAAGCTGGCTTACCGATTACAATTCCTCTAATCTGGGCAGGGGCTGCGGATGCTAACAAGAAAAAATCCATGAGTCTGAAAAAAGGCATGAACACTGAGGTACAAATAAGATCAAAGGATTAGATATTAAGAACTACTGCATGAGTCAAAAAAAACAGGTTGTTGTGAAATACAAGAACTTTAACCTAAAAGATTCAGGATCCACAAAAGATGAAACAGGCAAGGCGGATCCCGCTAGACAGGCAACTAATCACTCAAGTTTTATTGTAAATTCTTCCCCATTTCCAATTGGCAAAGTGATAGAGTGAACATTTTGGTGTTTTTTGATGTGCTCGGCATATTTTTTCATGTGTTCTTTGTATTTTTCCGGATAAAGCATATTGTCTGTAACGATTACCCCTCCGACAGACGTCATTGGCAGAATCAAATCAAAGTAATCGATGACATTTTCCTTATCTGCGTCAATTAGTACAAAGTCAAACAATTCTTTGTTTTTTGATTTCTGATTTAATTCCGATAAGACTTTTTTGGCCGTCCCGCTCTTTATGGTTATTATTTGAGATACATTTGCATCCTTGAAGTTTTTTTCAGCTCTTGCAATTTTGTTTGTGTTTTGTTCTATTGTGATGATTCTGCTCTGTTTGCCCATAATTGCCTCGGCACACCAAATGGTAGAGTATCCGGTTGACATTCCAACTTCTAACACATTTTTTGCCTTCTTTAGTCGCAAAATCATGTTCAAGAGTTCGCCGGTCTCTTTGGTAATTGCCAACATTTTGTCTTCTGGAGAAACATAGATTTTTCTTGATTTTTCTAGTTCTGACTGCTTTTCTAGTCTTTCAAGTACTTTTGAGATGTCTGCATTCATGTTTGATCTTTGCTGCCAGATGATTTAATTCTGTTTAATTTTTTTAAATTGTTATATTATAGCTTATATTTAGTAAGAAATCTTTTGATCATAATGGCGGCAAAAAGAAGAGACGATTTACTAGAGATTGTTCAGGATATTCTCAAACTAGATCCCAAGATGAGATTTGCCGCAATAATTGATCCCAAGGGGAATATCAGGGAAGGCATTATGAAAGAAGGTAAAACCAATCTAAAAAGCCAGAAGGAAGAAGAACACTTCTGTAAGCAAGCTGCCCAACGGAGAAGTATGAGAAAAGAGTTTGATCATTCTCTTGGGAAAGTGAGGTATGTCCATGTTGAAAGAGAAAAAGTTTCACAGATGGTAATCTACACAAAGCGAAACATCGTATACTTTACCATGGAACCTGAAATGCCTGTAAATACAAAAATTCGACTAATCACCAAAATCAAGAGGATCACTGCCAGCATATGACACTTCAGATGTTCCAATTACCTTTTGAGGGTTACGGCATTTTCCAATGTCTTGAAGAGACTCTTGGAATACACCCGCATTATTGAGACTACGACAATTCAACTAACATCATTTAAGACAAAGGGGAGCAAGATGTTGAGATTGCTCTGTTAATGTTGATTTGATCTTGCGTACCCGGTTAAGTCGCCACGAGTATTCTCAGCAGCATCTCTGACACGCTTGCCCCTCTCCGCTCCCATGTCAGAAAGCACGTCATCAGCGTGCCAAA
>RKRY01000083.1 GCA_007571135.1 Candidatus Nitrosopumilus sp.
TTACTTATAACTCTTGTTGTTGAAATCAGTTAACAAAAGTAACCTCCTAATGTCAATCAGTGGGGAGGGGTTGCATGCATTACAATACATTGTGCCGTACTGGAGAATTCTTTAGTTGGCAACTCGGCCAGATTTTGAGGAATTTACCAGCTCCAAAAAGTGTTTGTGAATAGATGTGTCATCAGTCAGTTCCGGGTGAAATGCGGTGCCAATTACGTTACCTCTCCTAACTGCAACTATTCTGCCATTAAATCTTGACAGTACTTCCACACCAGAACCCACATCAGAGACAGACGGCGCCCTAATGAATACCCCATTAAAGCTTGGAATGTTTATGGGATCAATTGAGATGTCGGCTTCGAAGGATTCGCGTTGTCTTCCAAATGAGTTTCTTTCTAATTGAATGTCCAAGATGTCCAAAAGTGGCTGATCCGTTTTTCCCACCACGCGATCATTTGCGGTTTTAGACAGCATTATCATTCCGGCACAGATTCCAAGAACCGGCATGCCATCTTCAATCTTCTTTTTTAACACCTCCATAGAACCGTTAACAAGAGACATCTGGCCAATGGTGGTACTCTCCCCTCCAGGAAGAATTAGTCCGTCTAGATTCATGATATCCTCAGGTGTCCTTACGTCTGTCACGTTGCCGTCAATTCCCAACTCGTCTAAAGCGGTCCTAGCCGACATGGCGTTCTCTTGTACGTCCCCTTGAATTGAGAGAATTCCCACATTCAGACTCATGCAGAACCACCACGATCTTGCATTCGCAGTTCCAACGTTTTGATGTCCAATCCCAGCATGGACTGCCTCTCATCAATCATCTTCTGTGCCTCTTTTACCCTGTCAGGCTCGTTCCAAAAAGTAGTTGCCAAGACGATGGCCCTTGCTCTTTCTCTTGCGTCATCAGCATTAAAGACGCCAGATCCCACAAAAATTCCGTCACATCCCAAAGACATCAGATAGGCGGCATCTGCAGGAGTTGCAATCCCGCCGGCTGCAAAATTTACAACTGGTAGCCTGCCAAGTTTTGCCGTCTGTTCTACAATATCACAAGACACCCTAAGATCTCTTGCCACCCTAGCAAGTTCTTGGTTATCCCCCGAATCATGAATCGATTTTATCGTTCTAAGTTCGTCATTGACCTTTTTGATATGAGTGATGGCCTCTGCGACATTTCCGGTTCCCGGTTCGCCCTTTGTTCTGATCATTGCCGCACCTTCCTCGATCCTTCTTAATGCCTCGGCCAAAGAACGGGCACCATTGACAAACGGGGTCGTAAAGTCCCATTTCCATATATGCCTAAGCTCATCGGCAGGAGTCAAGACTTCAGACTCGTCAATCATGTCAACGTCAGTCTCTTGTAGGACAAGGGCCTCATTGACATGGCCGATTCTGCATTTTGCCATGACGGGAATTGTGACTGAATCCATAATATCTTCAATGATTCTAATACTAGCTGTTCTTGCAACGCCGCCGGCTTTTCTAACTTCAGACGGAAGTTTGTCCAAGACCATGACAGATACTGCGCCTGCCTCTTCGGCAATCTGTGCCTGCTCGACTGTCGTCACATCCATAACAACCCCGTTTTTTAGCATGTGTGCAAAACCGCGTTTTAGGGTTGAGGAGCCGCGACAGATGGCACTGCCTCCTTTGTCTGAACCTTTGGATATTATTCCCTTAGCATCAACACGTTCTCCGGAGAGGGACAACATGAACTAATTCACTTCAAAGGCTATTTGTACCTATTTACCAATCTCGGATATGACCTGATCAAGCTCAGCTTCGACCATTGTAATTATCGGAGGAATAAAACCGTCAGTGGCACCTTGCTCGGGCCAATGGATTTGGTTTACTCTTCCATTAAGAGTTACCCGAACGTTTGACTTTTGATATTCTGTTACATCTTCAAGAACCGGAAATGACTCGGACGGAATTGACATAAATCCCGTCTCCTTGATCAGTGCCTTGATCTTGTTTAGTTTTGATTCATCAAGCTTTGATCTCTTATCGGGTTGGAGATACCCTTGTTCAGTGACAGAGTATTTTAATGTACCATCGTTTTTGATCGACAGAATTTCAGTTTTTTCTGCCCCCACTCTTTCAGTTACGCCATAAGATAATCTCTTTAGCTGGTGTTTTGTATACTCGATCTCCAGAGTGTCAAAAGAATTTGCCGCAGAGATTGGAATCTCATTTTTTGTCAGCATTGGCACTGAGATCAAAAGCGCAACTGCCACAGGTATTGCGCCCAATGCAAGATGAGATGTCTTTACCATTTGATTGACCATTTGAAGATCGTGCCAATCTCAAATAAATCTTGGTTAAAAGTAACTTAAAATTCAAGTCAATTACAGACCTGTTTGTGGGGTCGTAGCCTAGCCTGGTAGGGCGACAGTGTGTCTACCGACAGATCACCGCTAAGGGCTCCAGAGGTAAACTAAGCTGAACTGACTCCTGGATGATGTAAGTTTGGAGCTGTAGTGACCCGTAGGTCGCCGGTTCGATTCCGGTCGGCCCCACGTTTTTCCTATTGGCATTCCCCCCTCAGAACATTGAGGGCAGAACCAGCTTTGAACCACAGAATTTGTGATCTGCTGTAAGAGTGATTTAGAAGAATCTCCTCATCGCTGCCATTACCGTGTGCTATGACACATCTTACTTGTTTGTGGGGCTCCAATTCGTTTAATCTGACAAGACTAATCTTGTCATTTTCAAGAATTTTTTCATAGTCGTCAGGGTCGTTAAATGTCAGTGCGAGGATCCCCTGCTTTTTGAGGTTTGTTTCGTGAATTCTTGCCAGACTTTTTGCAATAACTGCGGCACAGCCAAGATATCTGGGAGTCATAGCAGCGTGTTCTCTGCTGCTACCTTCGCCATAGTTGTCATCCCCTACAATCACCCATCGCATCTGTTTTTCTTTGTACTGGCGTGCAATCTGTGAAAAGGGTTCTAATTGATCGGTCAAGATATTTCTGCCTTTTCCAACCTCGCCGTTAAATGCGTTTACTGCTCCAAGCAGCATGTTGTCACTGAGATTGTCTAGGTGACCGCGAAGTGAGAGCCACGCGCCTGCAGGCGAGATGTGATCAGTGGTGCATTTTCCTTTGGCTTTTACCATCACGGGAATGCCGACAAAATCACACCCGTCCCATTTTGGGAATGGTTTTAGTCTTTGCAGGCGCTTACTGTTTGGATCAATTAATACGTCAACGTCATCTGAGTTCTCAGGGGGGGCTACAAAGATTCCATCCGGCCTTACAAATCCCTCTTGCGGAACTTCCGGTGCCGGTTTTGGCGGATCCAGTCTGAATTTTGTCCCATCTGCGGCAGTCAACTCGTCGTTTAACGGGTTAAAGGAAAGCCTTCCGCCCAAAGCTAGGGCAATGATCATCTCCGGACTGCCAATAAAGTTTAGGGTGGTTCTATGTCCGTCATTTCTTCCGGGAAAGTTTCGATTGAAGGTAGTAACGATGGTATTTTGTTCATCACCATCTAGTTCGGGACGATTCCATTGGCCGATGCATGGCCCGCACGCATTTGCTAAAACGATGGCACCGATATCCTTGAGAGAGTCCATTTGTCCATCCCGTTCAATCGTGCCTCTGATCTGCTCAGAACCTGGAGTTACCAGCAAGGGAATCTTTGCTTTGATTCCTTTGGATTTTGCCTGTTCGGCAAGGCTGGCAGCGCGCGACATGTCCTCATAAGACGAATTTGTGCAGCTTCCAATCAGGGCAACAGAGATTGGATCAACATAGCCTTTTGATTTTACATCGTCGGCCAGACTAGAGATGCCTCTAGCCAGATCAGGAGTGTGGGGGCCGACGATGTGGGGTTCCAATGCGGAAAGATCGATCTCAATTACCTTGTCAAAATATCTTTCAGGATTATTTTCAACGTCGGGATCTGCTACAAGCAACTCTTTGTTTTGGTTTGCCAATTCTGCAATCTCTGAGCGATTTGTGTATCTGAGATAGGCCTCCATTCGCGCATCATAAGGAAATACGGAGCACGTTGCGCCGATTTCTGCACCCATGTTGGTAATGGTGGCCTTTCCCGTGCAGCTGATCGATTCTGTTCCAGGACCAAAATATTCCACGACAGAGTTAGTTCCGCCTGAAACGGTTAGTTGTTGGGCAACTTTTAAGATGATGTCTTTAGGTGCAGTCCATCCATTTAGTTTACCGACAAGTTTGACGCCAATTCTTTTTGGGTACAGTAGCTCCCATGGAAGTCCTGCCATCGTCTCGGCCGCATCAAGACCTCCCACTCCTATTGCCATCATTGCAAGGCCTCCGGCATTTGGGGTATGCGAGTCGGTTCCAATCATCAGGCCTCCAGGAAATGCGTAATTTTCAAGAACTACCTGGTGGATGATTCCGGCTCCCGGCTTCCAAAAACCACAGCCATACTTTGCAGCGGCAGATTGTAAGAATTTGAAGATCTCGCTGTTCTCATCTAATGAGACTCTCATGTCGATATCACCTTGGACTTGGGCTCTAATCAGATGATCACAATGGACTGTCGTTGGTAACGATGCCTGCTTTAAGCCGGCTTGTATGAACTGTAGCATAACCATTTGGCCCGTTACGTCTTGCAACGCAACACGGTCGGGTTTTAAAAAGACATAGTCTTTTGCGCCATCAAATGACCTCTCAGGAATTTCATGCAAATGGCCTGAAAGAATCTTTTCTGTCAGTGTAAGAGGACATCCAGCAATCCCACGGTATTTAGAAACATTTCCTTTTAATTTCTCATAAACACTTGAGACGAGTTTAGGACTAGTCTCAATTTCCATACCAGGCATAAATTTATCCAGAATTTATTATTTACAACCAAGGATTAAAGAGAATCGCCGATTCGAGCATCAAAATCCGGCCTTTTGGAGATTGTCACCTGTTTGTGGCCGTTTTGTAGATCCTTTCAGGGCATCTGATCAATGAATGCAGGTGCTAGGGCACATAAAAGATAATACTGTTCTATCTGCGACGTTTGTCCTAGCAAAGAGTGTGTGTTCGGACACGCATAAAAGATGATACGTGTGCACGTAGATGCCACTACTTTAGCGTGGATGTAAAGCTGTGTTAAGGTAAAAGTTACCAAAAACAAGCCAAAGATAAGCGAATAAAAATGCCAAGCTCGGATTTGCAAAGTAGATGAGAAGGAAGGGAATAAGATCCCAATCTATGAACGTTGCATCAGAAAAGAATTTTCCGTCTCACCGGTTAGTTGAACCATAATTCTTGATTCTGTCCTTCTGCCTTAATTTTTGGTCAGGGCAAGCTGACTTTAATTGGCGGCATATGCTTGTACAAGCGGCAGCTAGTCTAGTACCTTAATCGCATTAATAACAGATGCAGTACACTCTGATCCTCATCAACTGGTCTTCTACGTCAGGATTACCTGCCGTAGATTTGCCAGAATCAAAATCCTTACAATTATAAGCCAAAGGCAGGAATACATAATTGAGGATTGTGGAGTTACAGGTTTGCCATAATGAGGTGTAAGAATGGTCAATAAGGGATTTCCAAAATTTGGAATGTCTCAGGCTGGAGCGTTTGTTGCGGCA